>NZ_JAPYKP010000020.1:0-61490 GCF_037179725.1 Mesorhizobium sp. Cs1321R2N1
GCCAACCGCCTTGTTCCCAAGGAACGCCTCGATAAAGCTCATCTGTCCCGTCCGCTTCACCGCCATCGCAAATCCCTCCGAGCCATAATCGAAGTGAATCACAATGCCAGAATTGCGCAACAGGCCCCTTGAGGGGGAGATGCCCGGCAGGGCAGAGGGGGGCCTGCTTGGCTATGCCCTGCGCCAGGTCGCAGCCATTCTCGTCACATTGCTGATGGTCACCCACTCTGCCTTCGCCGATCCCCTCCCTGCCGGCTTCGTCCGCCTCTCCGATATCGCCCCATCCATCCGCCAGGACATTCGCTACGCCAGCTCCAACAATTTCCTGCACCGCAAGGTGAACGGCTATAACGCACCTGTCTGCATTCTCACCGAGGAGGCAGCGAAGGCACTCTCCAGCGTTCAGAAGGCGATGATCGCCAGGGGCATGACGCTGGTCGCGTTCGACTGCTACCGCCCTGCCCGCGCGGTGGCCGACATGGACGATTGGACGACCGCGGGTGGACCGCCGGATCCGCGGTGGTATCCGAAGGTCAAGCGCAGCCGCCTCATCACCGAGGGCTACGTCGCCCGACGGTCGGCACATTCGCGCGGCTCAACCGTCGATGTTGCTATTGCGCCTGCCGACAGTCCGTCCGTGCCGAAACCGGCCTGCGGCGCTGTCGATGCCAACACCCTCGATTTCGGCACCGGCTTCGATTGTTTCGACACGATGAGCGAGACCGCGCATCGCCCGCTCGGCACCGAAGCGGCGGCAAACCGCAAGCTGCTCGTCGATGCCATGCGTGTTGGCGGGTCAAGAACTATGCCCGCGAATGGTGGCATTTTGCGCTCGCCCACGAGCCATTTCCCAAGCAGCGCTTCGATTTCCCCGTGACCGCCGAGTAAGCTGCCCAACGCAGACTTGCCCGGCAGCCGTGCATCCCTAGATAGGCCGGATGGCGGACCGGCTCCGGTGCGGCGCAGCTGCAAGGAAAATATTTTCCCATTGCCGCGACAGATCGCCGAAGATTTTCTTCAGGAAGGCAAAAAAGGCAAACATTCAATGCATCTTATTTCTATCAATTCGGTAGATTTGGCGCGGGTTCAACGGAGGCAGAAATGACCAAACCTCATTTCCGGAAACTGCTCGGCGCACTGGTCGCCACATCTGTCCAGTTCGGCACGCTCGGTTTCGCGTTTGCCGACACCACCATTCTCAACGTGTCCTATGATCCGACGCGCGAGCTCTATAAGGCCTATGACGAGGCCTTCGCCGCGCATTGGAAGACAGAGACCGGCGAGACGGTGACCATCCAGCAGTCACATGGCGGATCGGGCGCCCAGGCCCGCGCCGTGATCGACGGCCTGGACGCCGATGTGGTGACGCTGGCGCTCGAAGGCGACATCAACGCCATCGTCTCCAAGTCAAAGAAGATCAATCCCGACTGGCGCACCAAATTCGAGAACAATTCAGCGCCTTACACCTCGACGATCATCTTCCTTGTCCGCAAGGGCAATCCCAAGGGCATCCACGACTGGAACGATCTGATCAAGGACGGCACGCAGGTGATCACGCCTAACCCCAAGACCTCGGGCGGCGCGCGCTGGAACTATCTCGCGGCCTGGGCCTATGCCAACGCCAACGATGGCGGCGACGAAGCCAAGACCAAGGAATTCGTCGGCAAGCTCTACGCCAATGCTCCCGTGCTCGACACCGGCGCGCGCGGCTCGACCGTGACCTTCGCGCAAAAAGGCCTGGGCGACGTGCTGATCGCCTGGGAAAACGATGCCTATCTGGCGCTCGACGAGTTTGGCGCCGACAATTTCGACATCGTCTATCCGCCGACCTCGATCCTGGCCGAGCCGCCGGTGGCAGTGGTCGACGCCAATGTCGACGCCAAGGGCACGCGCAAGGTGGCCGAGGCCTATCTGAGCTACCTCTATTCCAAGGAAGGCCAGACCATCATCGCCAAGAACCACTACCGGCCGTCCAAGCCCGATCTGGTTCCGCCCGAGGATCTCGCCAAGCTGCCGCCTATCAAGCTGATCACCATTGACGACCCGCTTTTCGGTGGCTGGAAGAAAGCACAGCCTTATCATTTCGGCGACGGTGGTATATTCGACCAGATCTACAAACCGGCCCAGTAAGCTAAACCTAGATCGGGACGACATGACCACAGCACCCGCGCAGGCGGGGTGGCGGTTCAGACAGCCGAGCGTCATTCCGGGTTTCGGATTGACGCTCGGCTTCTCGCTTGCCTACCTCACCCTCATCATCCTCATCCCGCTATCCGGGCTGATCTGGCGTTCGGCCGCTCTCGGCTGGGCCGATTTCTGGGCCATCGCCACCGATCGCCGCACGCTCAACGCACTTGAAATCAGCTTCGGCACCGCCTTCATCGCGGCTGTCGTCAATGTCGTTTTCGGCACGCTCGTCGCTTGGGTGCTGGTGCGCTACCGTTTTCCCGGCCGCCGCATCGTCGATGCCATGGTCGACCTGCCATTCGCGCTGCCGACGGCGGTGGCTGGCATCGCGCTGACCACGCTCTACGCGCCGAATGGCTGGATCGGCAAGCTGCTGATGCCGCTCGGCATCAAGGTCGCCTACACGCCGCTCGGCATCGTCATCGCGTTGATCTTCATCGGCCTGCCCTTCGTCGTGCGCACCGTGCAGCCGATCATGGAAGAGATCGACAAGGAAGTGGAGGAAGCCGCCGCCACGCTCGGCGCCAGCCGCTTTCAGATCATCACCCGCGTGCTCTTTCCGGGCCTGGCGCCGGCCATCATCACCGGCTTCTCGCTGGCCTTCGCGCGCGGCGTCGGCGAATACGGCTCGGTCATCTTCATCGCCGGCAATTTGCCCTACAAATCCGAGATCGCGCCGCTTTTGATCGTCATCCGGCTCGAGGAATACAATTACCCGGCGGCGACCGCGATCGCGGCAATCATGCTGGCGTTGTCGTTCATCATGCTGTTGATCGTCAATCTGGTGCAGACATGGAGCCGCAAGCGCTATGGCTGAACCCGAGATCAAATCCTACGAACCGTTCCATGAAAGCCGCTCGGCGGCAGTGACCGAAAGCCGGCCGGCACGGGCCGTGCTGATGACCGTCGTCTTCGTCTTTCTCGCCGTCTTCCTGTTGCTGCCGCTGATCATCGTTTTCAAGGAAGCCTTCGCCAAGGGCGTTGGCACCTACCTGGAATCGCTGAGCGATGCGGACACCCGTTCGGCGATCCGCTTGACCTTGCTGGTCGCGGCGATCTCGGTACCGCTCAACATCGTCTTCGGTATCTCGGCCGCCTGGGCGATCGCCAAGTTCGAGTTCAAGGGCAAGGCCTTCCTGACCACGTTGATCGATCTGCCCTTCTCGGTCTCCCCCGTCATTTCAGGCCTGGTCTACGTGCTTCTGTTCGGCGCCCAGGGGCTGCTCGGCGAGTGGTTGAAGGCACATGGCATCCAGATCTTGTTCGCCGTGCCGGGCATTGTGCTGGCCACCGTCTTCGTCACCTTCCCCTTCGTCGCCCGCGAACTGATCCCGCTGATGCAGGAACAGGGCAATGGCGACGAGGAAGCGGCTCTTTCGCTCGGGGCCAATGGCTGGCAGACGTTCTGGTATGTGACCTTGCCCAATGTCAAATGGGGCCTGCTCTACGGCGTGCTTCTGTGCAATGCGCGCGCCATGGGCGAGTTCGGCGCGGTTTCGGTGGTGTCGGGCCACATACGCGGCCTGACCAACACCATGCCGCTGCATGTCGAAATCCTCTACAACGAATACAATGCCGTCGGCGCCTTCGCCGTCGCCTCCTTGCTTGCCGGGCTGGCGCTCGTCACGCTGATCTTGAAAACTCTGCTCGAGATGCGCTACGGCGCCGAACTCGCCGCGACGCGCGGACATTAGAAGGTTCATTGCATGGAAGTTCGCGTTGCCAATGTGCGCAAGGAATTCGAACGGTTTCCGGCGCTCCACGACGTGTCGCTCGACATCAAGTCGGGCGAACTGATTGCGTTGCTCGGACCGTCCGGTTCCGGCAAGACGACCTTGCTCAGGTTGATCGCCGGGCTGGAGCGCCCGACGCGTGGAAAAATCTTCTTTGGCGACGAGGACGCTTCGCAAAAGTCGATCCAGGAACGCAATGTCGGCTTCGTCTTCCAGCACTACGCGCTGTTCCGGCACATGACGGTGGCCGACAATATCGGCTTCGGCCTCAAGGTGCGGCACGGGCCGACGCGGCCGCCGGCGGCCGAAATCCGCCGCCGCGCGTCCGAGCTTCTCGATCTCGTCCAGCTGTCGGGTCTGGAAAAACGCTATCCGGCGCAACTTTCGGGCGGCCAGCGCCAGCGCGTGGCGCTCGCCCGTGCCATGGCCATCGAACCCAAGGTGCTGCTGCTCGATGAGCCGTTCGGCGCGCTCGATGCGCAGGTGCGGCGGGAACTGCGCCGCTGGCTGCGCGAAATCCATGACGCTACCGGCCACACCACCGTCTTCGTCACCCACGATCAGGAAGAGGCGCTGGAGCTTGCCGACCGCGTCGTGGTGATGAGCCAGGGCCGCGTCGAGCAGGTCGGCACCGCCGACGACATCTACGACACGCCGAACTCGCCCTTCGTCTACGGCTTCATTGGTGAATCGAGCTCGCTTCCGGTCAAGATCGAGAATGGCGAGATCTGGCTCGCCGACCGTCCGATCGGATTGTCGGCGCCGCACGCGCCCCAGGGCGATGCGATGCTGTATTTTCGCCCGCATGATGTCGAACTGCTGGACGGCTGCAGCGGCTGCATCGCCGGCACCGTGGCCGCCAGCCGCCGCGTTGCCGGCACACGGCGCGTGGAGCTCGAAATCGGTGGCGAACGCCAGCGGGTCGAGATCGAACTGCCGGTCGATCATCCGGCGGCACAAAAGAGCCGGGTGGCCTTCCGGCCGGGGCGCTGGAAACTGTTCCCGGCTGCTTAGCGATCGGACCACTGTGAATCTCGTCACCAGCGAATATCCTGGTCTGGTGGCGGTCGCTTACCCTTTCATCTGGCCTTTCAACGACAACGCCAAGGTCATGGGATTTTTCGGGGAAGCCGCAAAGCCGTAGTGCTCGTAAAAGGCTTTCGCTTCATCCGATATGGCATGAACAAAAACTCCGCGAATCCCCAGGATCGTCGCGGCTCGACCGGCGCGCAGGACGGCGTCTTGCAGAAGCGCAGCACCCAGCCCCTTCCCTTGCCAGCTTGCATCCACCGCGAGACGTCCGAGCACGACCATTGGAATGGGATCTGGCATGTTGCGGCGAATGATGCCAGGCGCTTCCGCCAGATCAAGCCCGCCCGAAGACAAGCAATAATAGCCGACAACGCGTGTGCCTTCCGCCACCACATAGGTCCGCGATGCGCCACTGACCTGGTTGGCCCGTGCCCGACGGCGAAGCCATTGATCGAGGCTTTCTGTTCCGCTTTGGAAAAATTCCAGATCGTGGTGTTCCGCCAGCGGCGTGGGCGCCGATGGCATCAGTCCCGCCAAGGCCTGGGCACGTCCATAAGGCGTGCAAAACCTTCCCCGCTTGGCGGTTCATCGAGGATGTCGAGATAATGCCGGTAACTCTCCGGATCCACCTTGATCAATGTTTGCTCGAGCAGCGTATCCTCGGCCGCACGATAAGCGGCATCGATCATGAAGTCGGAACGGGTCTTCCCGCGTATCTTTGCGGCACGGTCAATCAGTATACGCATGTCCTCTCGGATGCGCAGATTGACGGGCTTGGCATGGGTTTCGGGTGCGGCTTTCGCCATGGAAGACTCCTTTCGAACATCATAACATGGGGCATACACAATGTGTATCCATTTGTCGCCTCTCTCGGAAGAGACTGAAGAGGACCGGCCTCAAAAAGACGACTCCGCTTGAAAGAAAAAACTACGATGTGCCGGTGTGGGAAACGGTTTTCTAGTAACAGCCGCCAAGCCCTGAATCTATGCCTCGCCGCTCCTCTGCGCCCCGGCTATGGTCTGGTAATAGAGCATGACATCCGGAGCCTTTTCATGAAGCGATTTTTCATCGGCGTTGCCGCCGCCGCCGGCCTCCTCCTCGCATCCTCCCAAGCCTGGTCGGCCGACAAGCTGCTGAACGCCTCCTATGACGTCGGCCGCGAACTCTTCGTGCAGGTCAACAAGGCCTTTATCGCCAAGCACCCGGGTGTGAGCATCGACCAGTCGCATGCCGGCACTTCCGCGCAGGCGCGCGCCATCGCCGAAGGCCTCGGTGCCGATGTCGTCACCTTCAACCAGGTCACCGACGTCGACTTCCTGGTCAAGAAGGGCCTCGTCTCGGCCGACTGGCAGAAGGATTTTCCCGACAACGCTTCGCCCTTCTATTCACTGCCTTCGTTTCTCGTCCGCGCGGGCAACCCCAAGCACATCAAGGACTGGAACGATCTCGTGCGCGACGACGTGCAGGTGATCTTCCCCAACCCGAAAACGTCTGGCAATGCCCGCTACACCTATCTGGCGGCCACCGCCTACGCCAAGGAAGCCTTCAAGGGCGACGACGCGAAGGTGAAGGAATTCATCACCAAGCTGTTCAACAACGTGCCGATCTTCGACACTGGCGGGCGCGCAGCGACCACCACCTTCGTGCAGCGCGAGATCGGCGACGTGCTGATCACCTTCGAATCCGAGACACGCGGCATCCGCAAGGAATACGGCGACGACAAATTCGAGCAGGTCACGCCTTCGGTCAGCCTTCTGGCGGAATTCCCGGTGGCGATCGTCGACAAGGTCGCCGACGAGCACGGCACGCGTGATCTGGCCAAGAGCTACCTCGACTTCCTCTATACACCCGAGGGCCAGGGCATCGCCGCCGACAATGGCCTGCGCGCACGCGACGCGGCTGTCGCGGCCAAATACAAGGCCGATTTTCCAGATGTGCGCCTGCTGACCGTGGAAGACGTCTTCGGCGGCTGGGACAAGGTCCAAAAAGCGCATTTCGCCGCCGGCGGTCTGCTCGATCAGGCTTATGGCAGCCGGTAAAGTCTCCGCTGCCCGATAGAAAGATCGAGGAAAGCCGGCCCCGAGCCGGCTTTCCTCGTTTATTCAGCCGATAGGGTAAAGCCGGCGCCCTCCGTGCAAAACGTTACAAAGAATCAACGCGTTTGTGCCTAACATGCCTTCCAATGGCATTGTTTCGCGAAACGGCGGCGTGCGGAAGCAACGCCGTCATCATTTGCACACAAACAGCCGCCAGATGCGGGTTGGTTGGGGCTTCAACGGGTTGACTCGGGCATGCTGACGAAAAAAGGCAAATACGGCCTCAAGGCCCTCGTGCATCTTTCCAATCTTCCGGTTGGCCAACTGGCCTTCGTCAACGACATCGCCGTCGCCAACAACATCCCAAAGAAATTCCTCGATGCCATCCTGGGCGAATTGCGCAACGCCGGCTTCGTCCAGAGCCGCAAGGGCAAGGAAGGCGGTTACCGTCTCGCCCGCCCCGCTTCCGAGATCAAGATCGGCCACGTCGTGCGCGTGCTCGACGGGCCGCTGGCGCCGATACCTTGCGCCAGCCGCACGCAGTACCAGCGCTGCGAGGATTGTGATGAAGCGACTTGCCAGGTCCGGCACATGATGCTGGAAGTGCGCCAGGCGATTGCCGAGGTGCTGGACAACCGTAGCCTCGCCGCCATGCGCGATGCCGACAATGACGATTTCCCGGTCGAGTTGACATCGCAGATCTAGAGCCGGGTGGATGAGGCTGTCGAGGTTTACGAGATCCCGAAAAGCCGCCCGTAAGCAGTCATCGGCAGCCAGCTTTCGCACTGAGATCATCGCCGACGTCTTTGTCCCCGAATATGCCGAGGACGTGCGCTTTTTCAGCCGCAAGGTGATTAATCCCGGCAGGCTCCGCCGCTTCTCCACCAGGGATCTTCGCGAGAGCCTGATTGCTCTCTTCTATCTCGCGGTCGCGGCAGCACTGCCGGTTCGCTGGTGGTCGCCGATCTGCGATTGGGCGTCGAGATTTCGCCTGAAGCGCCATATGTGCAAGGATTTCCGCTTCTATGCCGCCGCAACGCGCGCGGTGCTCGGCGACGGCATCGATGCACGCAAGCTGTTCGAGGCATTGCTCGCGGCGCGCCATCGCCGCCGCATGCAACTCGCCGCGCATCTGGTCGCCGGTCGCTGGACGCCGACGATCCGGCTGGAAGGGCTTGAGGGCTTGCAGGCAGCCTTGCAACGCGGCCACGGCGCGATCCTCTGGTGCGATCAATTCACCGCCCAAACGATAATCGGCAAGCGCGCCATACATGAGGCCGGCATCGAAGCGCATCAGGTCAGCGTCAACACGCATGGCGTGTCCGAGACGGCATTCGGCCAGCACTTCCTCAACCCGCCAATGGTTCATGTCGAGAACCGGTTCCTGAAAAGCCGGATCGTCTTCGACCGCGACGATGCCTATCAGGTCACCATCCGCATTCAAAAGATGTTGAAGCAGAACGGCGTCGTGCTGATGACCAACACCATCCATGCCGGCTCGACCTTCACCGAAACCGATCTGGGCGAAAGCGGCTGGACACACCTTGCCTCGGCACCGGCGAATTTCGCCGCCCGGGGCAAGACGGCCCTGTTTGCCATGTCGACTTTCGAGGTGGTGCCCTTCCGGGAATACCGGGCCGTCTTGAGCCCGGAACTGATGCCGGCGGCACCGGCGCTCCCGGCAGTGGACACCACCAGGGACGGAGCCAAGAACATGGCCCTGCAGGCACACTATATCCTGCTGAAACGCGACCGCCTGCTGCAGGCGCTGAAGCAGTGCCCCGAGCAGATGATGTCCTGGTCGCGCCATGAACGGTTGACAGAGGCTCAGGACAGGATCGGCTTCAGCGAAGAAGAAGGCTCATGACCGGCGCATCGAGCGCATTGCCTGGGCGACGAGTTCGTCGATTGGCCGCGTCGCGTCGAGCGTCAATGCTCGCTCATCGGCACCTGGCGGCTCGAGGATGGCGAACTGGCTGTCGACCAGGCTTGCCGGCATGAAATGGCCCTTGCGGCCGGCGACCCGCTGCCGCGCGGTGGCGGGATCGATCTCCAGATAGAGGAAGATGATATCAGGGCAGAAGCCGCGCAGACGCTCGCGATAGCCGCGCTTCAGTGCCGAGCAGGCTGCAACCACGCCCTGTCCCTTGGCGATCGACGCCGCGATGCGCTCACCGATCGCGTCGAGCCAGCCTTCGCGCAGCTGGTCGGTGAGCGGTTCGCCCCGCGCCATGCGGGCAACGTTTTCGGGCGGATGCAGCCTGTCGCCCTCGATGAAGACGGCACCCAACGCATCGGCCAGCGCGATACCGACGGCTGACTTGCCGCAGCCGGCGACGCCCATCATCACGATGGCCGGAAGCGCCAAACCGGAAGCGCCCGTCGGCGCCTGCGCTGCGTTTTCGTCCACCGTCAGCGGCTCGCCGGCGCGCGGCCATAGAGCAGGAGCATGGCGACGATGACGACGCCATAGATGATCTGCCGTCCCGCTTCCGGCATCTGCATGACCGACAGAATGGATTGCAGCAGCGTGATCAGGATCACGCCGGCGACCGTGCCGAGATAGGAGCCGCGTCCGCCGAGAATCGAGGTGCCGCCGAGCACCACGGCCGCGATCGACGGCAGCAGATAGGCGTCACCCATTGATTGCGCCGCCTTGGAGGCGTAGCCGGCCAGCAGCACGCCGCCAAAGGCGGAGAGTCCGCCGGAGACGGCGAAGGCGATCATCACCACGCGTCTTGTGTCGATGCCGGAGAGATAGGCGGCGCGCTCGCGGTTGCCGATGCCATAGACCGCGCGGCCAAAGCCGCTACGGGTCAGCACGAACACCATTGCGGCCCCGATCAGCGCCCAGATGATGACCGCGTTGGGGACGCCCGGAATGGTGAAGCCGGTGGCCAAGTAGCGCATGGCGCCGGTGGCCGAATCCTGCGGCGAGAAACCGCCGGTGTAGACCACCATCAGCCCTTGCGCGACGGCGTTGGTGGCGAGCGTGATGATCATCGAGGGGATGCGCAGATAGGCGACCCCGATGCCGTTGACGATGCCGATCAGCACGCCGCAGAAGATGCCGAACGGGATTGCCAGTGCCACCCCGGCCGGACCGTAGGCGGCCGCCGCGCAGGCCATCATCGCGCCCGCCGCCACCGACCATGGTACGGACAGGTCGATCTGGCCGAGCAGGATGACCAGCATCATGCCCGTGGCGATGACGCCGAGGAACGAGGCGACCTTGAGCTGCTGCAAGAGATATTCAGGCGACAGGAAGCTGCGCGAATAGAGGCTGCCCACCAACAGCAGCACCACGATACAGGCAAAGGCGGTCAGCACCGCCGGATCGGCGCGGCGGATGAATTTCGGCATGCGGCCGGCAATGCCGCCCAAGGTCGTATCGCTCACAGGAACCACTCCAGCCGGTTGCGGACCCGAAACAGGGCGAAGGCGCCGAGGCTGACGGCGACCAGCAGGATAACGCCCTGGAACAGCGGCTGCCAGAGCGGATCGAAATCGAACACGAACAACAGGTCGCCGATGGTGCGGAAGGCAAGCGCGCCGAAGATGGCGCCGATGGCGCTGCCCTTGCCGCCGAACAGCGACACACCGCCCAGCACCACGGCCGCGATCGAGAACAGCGTATAGGCGTTGCCGCTGGCATAGGCCGCCTCGCCCGTATAGGTGAAAAAGGTCAGGAACAGCCCGCCGATCGCGGCCAGCAGCCCCGCAAGCGTGTAAGCGGCGAACTTGCCGCGCCTTATCGGCACGCCCGACATATAGGCAGCCGTTTCCGAAGAGCCGGCCGCGTAGGCGGCACGGCCGAGTACCGAGCGGCTGAACGGCACCCAGATCAACAGCACGACCGCCAGCAGCACGACCAGGCTTGCCGGCACCAGATCGAACAAACGTCCTGTCAAAGCATCGGCCAGGTTCTCGTTGACCGAGCCGCCCGGGAAGGGCCGCAGCAAAAGGCCGATGCCGTAGTAGACCGCCCCGGTGGCGATGGTCGCGACGATCGGCTGCAGCCTTCCGTAGATCACGATGGCGCCATTGATAGCGCCGCACAGAAGTCCCGCCACCAGCACGGCGATGACGCCGAGCGTGGTCTGCATCGGCGTGCCGACCACCAGCCAGGAGGCCAGGCAGTTGGTGAGCAGGAAGATCATGCCGACGGACAGGTCGATGCCGGAGGTGATGACGACCAGCGTCTGCGCCATGGCGACGAAGGCGAGCAGCACGCCCTTGTTCGCCGCCGTCTGCACGACATTGGCGGTGAAGCCCGCCGGATGGTTCGAGGTGTAGATGACGAACATGACGATGAAGATGCCGAGCGCCAGCAGCGTTCCGCGCTGCTCGGCCAGCCAATAGCGCCAATCTTTCACACGCTTGCTCCCAGGCCCAACGGGCTCTCATCGCCATGGATGTTGAGCGCGCTCGATATCAGCGCTCGTTCGGTGATTTCGGCGCCGACCAGTTCGCGCTTGACCGCCCCGTCATAGAGCACCAGCACCCGGTCGCAGCAGCCGATCAGCTCGTCATAGTCGGTCGAATAGAACAGGATCGCCGCGCCCGCGTCCGCCAGCTTGCGCATCAGTTGATAGATTTCCTGCTTGGTACCGACATCGATGCCGCGCGTCGGATCGTTGAGCAGGATGATGCGCGGCTGGCGCATCAGCCATTTGGCGATCACCACCTTCTGCTGGTTACCGCCCGACAGCGCGCCGACCGGAATATCGAGCCCCGCCGTCTTGATCGCCAGAAGGCCGACCATGTCGTCGATGAGCCGCTGTTCGGCGGCACGGTCGATGATACCACCTTTCGACAGCCGGTCGAGCGCTGCGAAGGACAGGTTTTCGCGCACCGTCATCGGCAGCATCAGTCCTTCGGTCTTGCGGTCTTCCGGGATAAGCGCCATGCCGATGCCATCCTCGCGGGCCGCCGCCGGGCTGCTGATCGTCACCGGCTTGCCGTCGATCAGCACATCGCCCGAGAGGCCGCGCAGCACACCGAAGAAAGCAAGCAGCAATTCGCGCTGGCCTTGGCCGTCGAGCCCGCCGAGGCCGACCACCTCGCCTGCCCTGACCGTCAACGAGATGTTATCCAGCCGGTCGGCCCAGGACAATTTGCGCGCCTCGAGCCTGGGGGCGGCGCTGGCCGGTGCCGCCGCCGGCTTGGGCGGAAAAATATGGCTGTATTCGCGGCCGATCATCAGCTCGACCACCTCGTTGTCGCTCTTCGAGCCGGCCTTGTAGCTGGCGACATTGCGGCCATTGCGGAACACCGTGCAGTGGTCGGCCAGTTCGGCGATCTCGTTCATGCGGTGCGAGATGTAGAGCAGCGCCAGCCCTTCCGAGCGCAGCCGCTTCAGCACGCCGAAGATCTTCGCGACATCCGCCGCCGTCAGTGCCGACGTCGCCTCGTCGAGGATGAGGATGCGTGGTTTGCGCGCCAGCGCCTTGGCGATCTCCACCATCTGCCGGCGCGACAGCGGCAGGTCCTTGACCAGCGCCAGCGGATGGATGTCGGCGGCGCCCGCGCGAGCCAGCGCGTCCTCGGCGACGCGGCGTTGCGCCTTGCGGTCGATCATGCCGAAGCGTTTGGGCGGATCCGAAATGACGATGTTGTCGGCGACGCTGAGTTCGGGGATCAGCGACAATTCCTGGAAGATGCAGACGATGCCGGCCTTGTTCGCCGCACCGGGCGAGGCGAAGGTCACATCGCGGCCATCCAGCATCATGCGGCCTTCGTCGGGCGCCACGACACCGGCCATGACCTTGATCAATGTCGACTTGCCGGCGCCGTTTTCACCGAGGATGGCGTGGATGCTGCCGGTGGAAACCGTCAGCTCGGCCTTTTCCAGCGCCCGCACGCCGCCATAGCGCTTGGAAATGCCTTCCATGCGAAAGAGTGGAGCCGCACCGTCCATCAACCCTCCCCGGGGCGATTGTGGGATTGCAGGCTGGCGCCGCGGGGTCATCCGCGGCGCCAGTGATAGCCAGTGACTACTGGTTTTCCTTGCTCTGCCCCATGATTTCCTGGGCACTGAAATTGATGCCGCAGGTCGGGAAGGAGTTGCCGACGAAGAAATTGTCGGACTGGTCGGGGAAGAAATCCTGGCCCGCCTTGAAGTTCGGATCCTCGACAATGGCCAGCGGCAGCTTCACCGATTGCGGCACGACATTGCCTTCGAGGGCCGCGATTGCCGTCTTGATTGCCACAGCCACCTGGGCGGGGCCGGTGCCGGCGGAAGAGCACTTCAAGCCGTCGGCGGCATGCGCGGCGCAGAACTTGCGAAAACCATTCTCCGTCTCGCCGCCGAACGGAACGAATGGATGCTTGGCATCCATCATCGCCTGGACGATGCCGGTGTCGCCGCCTTGCCCGGTGACGCCGTCGAAGGGTCCGTTGGTGGCAATCGCGTCCGCCGTAGCTTTCTGGGCAACGCCGTCGTCCCACTTGCCGACCACCTCCGTGACTTCCCATTTCTTGCCCGAGCCGTCGAGCACCTCGTGGATGCCGGCATGACGGTCCGTGTCAACGGAAGTGCCGGCGACGCCGCGCACTTCGAGCACCTTTCCGCCGTTCGGGACATGTGAGACCAACCACTTGCCCCACAATGCGCCAAGGCCCTTCTGGTCGACATTGACGTTGATGGCATCCTTGGTGTCGAGAATGTTGTCGAAGGCGACCAGCACGACCCCTGCCTCCTTGGCGCGCTTGATGACTGGCCCGAAGGCGGTCGGGTTCTGCGCGTTGACAACGATCGCGTCAAAGCCGGAATCGATGAAATTGTTGATCGCGGAGATCTGCGCCGGGACGTCCTCGCCGGTTGACACGACCTTGAATTCCTTCAGCTTTTTGGCGACATCCGGCTGTGCCGCATACGCCTTGGCGGTCTGCACCATCTGGATACGCCAGGTGTTGGCGATATAGCCGTTGGCGAGCGCGATGCGATATGGGCCGGCCTTCTTGGGGAACTTGAAGAATTGCGTATCGGCTGCCCAGGGGGCAAAGCAGTCCGGCTCGGCTGCTGGTCCCTTGACGACTTCTGGGCCTGCGGCCATCGCCGCTGAGCTCAACATGACGAATGCAGTGGCGGCAACGATGCCACCAACGAGTGACTTGATCATCGATATTCCTCCCAGTTGCAGTTCTGACTTGTTTGTTTAGCTGCAGTACAATGACGTGTTCGCCCCAGCACCTCCCGCTCTGGCCCGCCACGCACATCAGGTGGCCCCGGCCACCTGTTCCTCCTCGTTGCTTCCTTAAGCTGCAACGAAAGTATCGTATTATCAATAATAAACAAGGAACATTCTGTCGCTTATGTATAATAAACAGCAGTCCGACTTCACACCAGCTCGGATGGTAGCGCTACCAAGAATGCCTGTAAAGGCTGATTTCAGCAGGTTCTAAACTGCTTCAACGTGCCGTGCTCTCGCGGCGCTTGAGCTCGAAACCAAGGTCGACGACCCGCTGCTCCGGCCTGTCACCTGATATCGCCGCCAGCGCCATGGCGACCGCGCGCCTGCCGATTTCGTAGCGATGGGTGCGGATGCTGGTGATCGAGGGAAAGGCCACCTGCATCATGTCGAGATCGTTGAAGCCGACAATGCCGATGGTCTTCGGAACGTCGATCGAGGCGCGATGGCATTCGAACAGCACGCCGAGCGCGATGTCGTCATTGTTGCAAAACACGCCGTCGAGCGTCGGCATCTTGGCAAGCGCATCGCGGAACAGCTCGCGGCCAAGCGGCACGCTGGAAGGCACCGGCGTGGTGGTGATCAGGCGCGGGTCCAGCAGGCCGGCCTTCTCCATCGCCAGCCGGTAACCAGCCAGGCGCCGCTGCGAGCGCGGATCCATGCGCGCGCCGATGAAGCCGATCCGGCGATACCCCGCCTCGATCAGGTGCTGGGTCGCCGTCCTGCCGCCTTCGAGATGCGAGAAACCGACCATCATGTCCACGGGATCGGGTCCGGTCTCCATCACCTGAACCACCGGGCAACCGGCATTTTCCAACAGCTTTCGCGAGGTAGGTGTCTGGTCGATGCCGGCAACGATCAGCGCTGCCGGCCGCTGGGAGCCGAACACCTGCAGCAGCCGCTCTTCCTCCAGTCCGGAATAGTGCGTGTTGCCGAGCTGGATGCGGAACGGGCTGTCCGACAGGCTGTCATAGATGCCGCGCACCACCTCCGCGAAGACGTTGTTGGTCAGCGAAGGCACCAGCACGCCGAACACCTCGGCCCGCGCCGAGGCCAATGCCCGCGCGTTGGGATCCGGCACATAGCCAAGCTCTTCGATGGCGGCCAGGATCTGGCGGCGCAGTTCCTCGGAAACGCGCTCCGGCTCGCGCAGCGCGCGTGAAACGGTGATGGCGCCGACGCCGGCCTTGCGTGCCACGTCAGATAGGGTCGGGCGGCCACCGCCCCGGCGCGAGCGCGGCTTGATCAAGGCCTTAGCCCATGCGCCCGGCCATTCAAGCACGCCCGCAATGCGATCTTTCCAGCTGTCGCCATCTCACAGGCCTGTTTCAGCACCCGTCGGCCCCTGGCGTCGCGCAGTGACTGCCTGTTGTCAAGCTGAGCCGTGGCTGTGCTTGGCCTTCCTCAGGCCGCTACGGCCGCCCTGTGCCTCGCTTTCCACATTAATAGCCCAATCGCCAGTATGTTCAGCAGGTTCCAGGCAATGCCGTTCAGGAACGCGGCGGCGTAGGAGCCCGTCAGGTCATAGATCCAGCCCGACATCCAGCCGCCGATCGCCATGCCAAAAATCGTCGCCATCATGACGATGCCGATGCGCTGGCCGGCCTCCTTGGCCGGCAGGTATTCGCGCACGATAATCGCGTAGCAAGGCACGATGCCGCCCTGCGACAGGCCGAAGACCAGCGACACGACATAGAGCGAGGCGAGCCCGTCGAACGGGATATAGAACAGCAATGACAGGCATTGAAGCACAGACCCGATAAGCAACGTTTTGACGCCGCCGATGCGGTCGGCGACAAAGCCCGAGGCAAGCCGGCTGACGACGCCCGCAGCCATCATGATCGACAGCATGTCGGCGCCATGCGCCATGCCGTAGCCAAGGTCCATGCAATAGGCGACGATATGCACTTGCGGCATCGACATCGCCACGCAGCAGCCCAGTCCCGCGACGACCAGCAATATCTGCAGCATCGCCGGCGACAGTGAAATCGACTGCACAGGCCGGCTTCCGGGCGAGCCGGCGGCCGCCGCTTCCGGAGCGCCGCGCCGCAGCAACAACACCAGCGGCACCATGGTGACCAGGCAGAAGACGCCGATGGCGGCATAGGTGAAGCGCCAGCCTTCCGCCTTGATCAGCGTCGGCATGACGGTGGGCCATATCGCTCCGGCGAGGTAGTTGCCGGCCGCCGCCGCCGTGACAGCCACGCCGCGCCGGCGGTTGAACCAGTGCGAGATATCGGCGATCAGCGGCCCGAAGATCACCGATGTGCCGACACCGATCAGCACCCCCTGGGCAAGGGTGAATTGCAGGATCGAGGTCGACAGCGCAGCGAGCAGGAGACCGGCGGAGAGCGCGATCGAGGAAAACAGCGCCGGGATCCAGTAGCCCATGCGGTCAATGGCGCGGCCGACCAGCACATTGCCGGCGGCAAAGCCCACCATGGTCGCGGTGTAGGGCATGGATGCCGCGGCGCGGTCGACGCCGAACTCGGCCTGTACCGCCGGCAGCACCACGACAACGGCCCACATGCCGACCGCACCGATCGTGGCCAGCAGCATCGAGATGGCCAGCCGCATCCAGGCGTAGGAACTATCGATGCCGGGGCTGGGCCGGCTCACGTCGGTTCGCGTCAAAGGCGTTTCCTGTCGGCGGTCTCAACCGTTGCTGTTTTGGCCACTATCGACGCATTCTCGGCGCACAGCAGCGCCACAGCGGGCAAATCCGTGGCTCCAGGCCGGTACGAATGGGGGAACCGACGCCAACATCTGGAGTTTCCGATCAGCAACCTTGCAAAGGAGTCCCAGCCATGACCGCCACCAAGCAGAAATGGTCGGCCGAGGTGACCGAGCACAGCAATGCGATGGATCTCGAGGAGCATGTCTTCGAATCCGACGACGCCAAGAAGATCGCCGCCTCGCTCAAGCGGTCGGCCGAACACAGCCACCGCCGCAAGGCCGAGCCCTTCCAGTCCGCCATGTCGATGCTGAATTTCTACATCAACAGGGCCGGCAAAAACCTGCCCGCGGCGCGCAAGAAGGTCCTTGAGGACGCCAAGGACGAACTGCGCGCCGCATTCGGGCGTCCAAAGGAGGATTAGCCGCCCTCGCCCGCCAATGGCACCTGACTGAATATGGCGCTCTATTGTTTGATCTCGGGTTCGACGAGCTTGGCCAGGTTCCGTAGCGACTCCTGCCAACCGAGATAGCAAGCTTCCGCGGGAATGACATCCGGGATGCCGGCCTGGGTGATGTTCACTTCGGTGCCCACGGACACTTTCTTCAGCGTCACGGTCACCTCCATCTCGCCGGGCAGGTTGGGATCGTCGAACCTGTCGGTGTAGCGCAGGAGTTCGCCCGCGACGAGTTCGACATACTCACCGCCAAACGAGTGGCTGTCGCCAGTGGTGAAGTTGCGGAACGACATCTTGAACGTGCCGCCGACCTTGCCTTCGAAGTGATGGACCGTGCAGGTGAAGCCGTTCGGCGGAAGCCATTTGGCAAGCGCATCCGCTTCGAGGAACGCGCGGTAGACCTTCTCCGGGCTGGTGGTCAGAACGCGGTGCAGACGAACGGTGCTGGGCATGTCAAATTCTCCTTCCTGGTTCCTGTTCGATACCCCAAGGACGGGGAGCACACAGCCCATCCGACACAGGCGTTCGAATTTTTTGGCGGTGCCGGCCTGAATTGCTTCGACGGCCTGCAAGGCGGAAACGCCCGGGTGCCGAATGGCTGTGCCGGTGAATTCTACCGCGAACGTATGACTTTGTCGGTATTCGCCAGCAGCTTGCGCACGGCATTGCGCGCCGCATCGGGCCGCTGCAGGCGGATATTCTTTTCGATCGCCTCGTGCATCTTCTGGGCGAGCTGCAAATCGTCGAGTTCCCGGGTCGTGTAGGTGAACAGGTGATCGAAGGCGGATTCGATCAGCACGCCGAGCGGCACCAGCAGATCATTGCCCGAGGCGCGCAGGATGGCGAGGTGGAAGCGGGTGTCGGCGCGGGTCCGTTCCTGCAAACTTTTCGCCTCGCCCATCTCCCGGCAGGCCTGGCTGATCTCGGCCATCTGCTCGTCGGTCCGCCGCATGGCGGCAAAGGCGGTCGCTTCCGGCTCGATGATGTGACGGAATTCCTGCACCGTCCTCAGGAACACCTCGCGGTCCGGCGACGTCGCGTACCAGGCAAGCACATCGCGGTCGAGCAGGTTCCAGCGTTCCTTCGGCTCGACCCAGCTGCCGATCTTGGGGCGCGACGCCAACAGGCTCTTGGCCATCAGCATCTTGATCGCCTCGCGCACCGCCGACCGGCTGACGCTGAAGGTCTCCGACCATTTGGCTTCATTGGGCAGGATGGTGCCGGGCGGATAGTCGCCGCGCACGATCCGCAGCCCAATCTCGCTCGCCAGCGACGCATGCACACTGGAGCCCGGGATACGCGCCGCGTCGGGCCGGCGAGCACCGGCCGGGCGCTCGGCGGCTACAGCCTTTTTGGGCGATTTTTCCTTGTTCGGCCTCGCGTCCCGCATGGGTTCCAGAAAGGCCGGTTTAGGGAAGCTGTCAAGCGCGGTGCGGCTGTGAGGCGGCAAAGCCGGCTTCTATGCACAACCCAGCCGCGATTCGACCTCGCTCAGGCGGTCTTGACGTATTTGCGCCAGCTATGCTCGGGCCGGAAGCCGAGCATGTCACGCGCCTTGCGGTTGGACAGCAGCGTCTCGTATTCGCCGAGTTCGCCCTTGACCGGCACGCCGGGATAGAACCGCTTCAAGAGTTCGGCGGTCGGCAGGTCGGACGAGGTGTCGTCATTGGCGGCGTTGAACACCTGGTAGCCCAGCCCGTCCTTCTCGATGGCGCGCAGCGTGATCTGGCCAAGGTCGCGCGCGTCGATGTAGCTCCAGGCGATACGTTTGCGAAAGCCCGGATCGGCGAACCATTTCGGAAACAGCGAATATTCATGCGGCTCGATGACGTTGCCGATACGCAAGGCGTAAATGTCTGTGCCATTGCGCTGCGCGAAGGCGCGCGCCGTCTTCTCGTTGACGATCTTGGACAGGGCATAGCTGTCCATCGGATCCACGTCATACTCCTCGTCGAGCGGGAAATGCGTGGGGTCGCGCGGCTCGTTGGCGAACACCAAGCCGTAGGTCGTCTCGCTGGAAGCAATGATCACCTTACGGATGCCGAGCTTCACCGCGGCCTCGATGACATTGTAGGTGCCCATCGCGTTGATGCGGAACACCTCGTTGTCGGGCGTGATCATGATGCGTGGGATGGCGGCGAAATGCACCACGGCGTCGACCGGCTGCGGCCGTAGCGACGGATCGAATTCGTGCAGCCCCATATAGCTCGACAGCGCGTTGAACACCTGGCCGCTGTCGGTGATGTCGGTGATCAGCGTGCGCACCTTGGGATTGTCGAGCGGCCTGGTGTCGATGTTGAGCACTTGGCAGCCCTGCTCCACCAGATATTGCACGACATGGCGCCCAGCCTTGCCGCTGCCGCCGGTGAACATGATCCGCTTCGTCATTTCTGGTCTCCACGAAAGTCCTGGGATTGACGTGTATTGTCAGACAATATTGCTTTCCGCAACCGTCTATGGCTAAAACAGCGGCAACATTATCGATAATCGCAAAACAGGACAGCTAGCATGAACACCACCGCCACCAGCGAGAAGATCGGCTTTGTCGGCCTTGGCCTGATGGGTCACGGCATCGCCAAGAACATCGTTGACAAGGGGTATTCCCTGACCTTCCTCGGCCGGAAAAACCGCAAGCCGGCGGAGGATCTTCTCGGCCGAGGCGCCCACGAGGCATCGACCTCCCGCGACGTGGCGGCGGCGTCCGATATCGTCTTCATCTGCGTCACCGGCTCGCGGGAGGTGGAGGCCATTATTCGCGGTCCCGGCGGCCTCAAGGAGGGGTTGAAGAAGGGGTCGGTCGTCGTCGACTGCTCCACCTCAGATCCGGTCTCGACGGTTGCACTTGCCGCAGAACTCAACGCGCTTGGGGTCGACTATGTCGACGCGCCGCTCAGCCGCACCCCGAAGGAAGCCTGGGAAGGCACGCTCGACGCCATGGTCGGCGCGCCCGACGCCGTCTTCGCCAGGGTCAAGCCGGTGATCGACACCTGGGCCGGCCGCATCGTTCATATCGGCGACACCGGCGACGGCCACCGCATGAAGCTGCTCAACAATTTCATCTCGCTGGGTTATGCCGCGATCTATTCCGAGGCATTGGCCCTGGCCGAGAAGGTCGGCATCTCGCCGCCGCGTTTCGACAGCGTCATCCGCAACGGCCGCATGGATTGCGGCTTCTACCAGACGTTCATGCGCTGGACGCTGGAAGGCGACCGCGACGCCCACAAATTCACCATCGCCAACGCTTTCAAGGACCTGACCTATCTGGAATCGATGGCCGGTGCGGCCGGCATCGCCAACCCGCTCGGTAACGCCACCAAGAACTCCTTCGCCGGCGCCCACGCAACCGGTCCGGCCGAGCAGTTCGTGCCGATGCTGGCCACGCACATCGCCAAAGTGAATGGCGTCGACCTGATGCCGATGAAGGACGGAAAGAAGCAGACGATCTGAGACCCGGACCGCCGGCGGGCCTTACCGCCGGCCCCTTCCGATCCCCTCATCGGTGTCGGCAAGCAGCTTGTGCACGGCGTTGCGCGCCGCCGCGGGCCGCTGCAGGCGGATGCTCTTCTCGATCGCCTCGTGCAGTTTCTGCGCCCGCCGCTGATCGCCGACTTGGCGCGTGGTGAAGACGAAGAGATGGTCGAGCGCCGATTCGATCAGCACGCCGAGCGGCACCAGAAGGTCGTTGCCCGAGGCCCGCAGGATGGCGAGATGAAAGCGCGTGTCGGCGCGAATGCGCTCGGGCAGGTTGGCCGCCTCGCCCATTTCGCGGCAAGCCAGGCTGATCTCGGCCATCTGCTCGTCGCTGCGCCGCATGGCGGCGAAGGCGGACGCCTCCGGTTCGATGATGTGGCGGAACTCCTGAACGGTGCGCAGGAACGCCTCGCGATCCGGCGCGGTCGCGTACCAGGCCAGCACGTCGCGGTCGAGCAGGTTCCACCGCTCCTTCGGCTCGACCCAGCTGCCGATCTTGGGACGCGACGCCAAAAGGCTCTTGGCCATCAGCATCTTGATTGCCTCGCGCACCGCCGAACGGCTGACATTGAAGGTCTCGGCCCATTTGGCCTCATTGGGCAGGATGCTGCCAGGCGGGTAGTCGCCGCGCACGATCCTGAGGCCAATCTCGCTGGCGAGCGAGGCATGGACGCTGGACCCGGGAAAATGCACCGCATCCGCCCTGCGCAAGGCTGCCGGGTCGCGACCGGCTTGCGCCTTGGCCCGGCCGGCTTTTCTCTTTGCCTTCTCGTCCGGCATCCACGTTCCAATAGGTCGGCCGCCCGTCACCCGGATTGATCTGAACCCGCGCGGCACACCGATCCGTTGCCGAAAATCCAAACCACGGACGCGTCAAAGCCGGAGCCTGCTGCCCCAACCAAGACGTCCTGTTGAAGAATTGGAGGAAACGGGGCGCCCGTTGGCGAGCGCCCCGAATCTCGGCTCATTTCTGGATGCAGGTGTCGACCGTGTCCTTGGTGCATTCGTCGAGACCGGTGAACACCGGATCGTCGACCTTCTTGCCTTCGACCAGGTCGATCATCACCGATGGCGCCTTGTAGCCCATTTCGAAGGGCCGCTGGCCGACCAGCGCGGTGACAAGGCCGTCCCTGGCGATCGCCACCTCGTCGCCGATCGTGTCGGCGGCGCCGATGACGAAGTCGTTCTTTGCCAGCCGGTCCTTCAGCGGTCCGACTAGGTCGCGATAGGGCTGCGGCGCGCCGAACAGCGGCCAGCCGCCCATGATGCCGAACGCATCGAGCTTGGGGTTGGCGGCGAGGATGTCGGTCATCGCCTGAACGCCCTTGGCGCCGTCGTCATTGGTGAACACCGGGCAGCCGGCGACTTCCGTCCAGCCGCCTTCGCCGGCAAGTGCCGTGAGGCCTTCCTTGCCTGTCAGCGCGTCGCGCATGCCTTGCGCGCGGCGCAGGATGTTGTCCGCCGCGGGATTGCCCTCGATGGTGCAGATCGTGCCACCATTCGGCTTGGCCTTCTTGATGTACTCGCCGATCTTCTTGCCCATCAGATAGTTGTCGGTGCCGAGATAGGTCTTGCGCAGTGCCGCGTCCTCCTTGGCGAGGTCGGCGTCGACGGTCATTATCGGGATCGACGGATTGGCGCTCTTGATCGTTTGCGCGATCAGCGGCGCGTTGGACGGCGAGATCGCCATCGCCACCGTGTCGGCCTTGCTCAGCATATCCTGCACGATCTGCGCCTCGCCGGCCTCGTCGGAAGTCGATGCCGGGCCGGTGTAGAAGCATGCATATTCCGAGCTGGCGTTTTCCTTGTTCCACTTCTCGCAACCCTGATGGATGGCTTCGAAGAATGGATTGTCGAGACCTTTCACCACGATGACGAGCTGCTTCTTGGCCAAAGCCGGCCCGGCGCCCAACGCCATGGCGGCGACGGCGGCGAGCAATACTGTTTTCCTCATGTCAGTCCTCCCTTGGAAACAGACGGACACGGCGTGCCCGCCACACAAACCAGCCCGGATGCCAGATGACTGAGACGCGTGCGCTCATTCAATCCGGCTAGGCCGATAAGTATTTTCAGATGCGACCAGCTCAGCGATGACGCCGGCAGATCGCCAAAACCCTTCTGCCGGTAGCGCGCCGATGGCGTCGTCAAAGCCGGCATGTCTTCCTCCGAGGCTCAACTAATAACGGCTTGCCGCCAACGTCAATGCTATTTGTCCTACAAAACGGATTTTTCAAAAACAGCACGGCACTATTCGTCTGACAATTGCCTGTTCGACAATTGACGCCCGCGACGCCATTCGCGTAAATGACCGCATCGCTGTCCCCGGGAGGAGCTGGGGAAAGCCAAGGGAAGCTGTCGCCTGTCCGTGGACGGATGGGCCAGACATGGGAGGCAAAGACTGGTGGCGGTTCTCGAACTCACCAACATCTCGAAGCATTTTGGCGCCATCCAGGCTGTCAACGACGTGTCGCTGTCGATCGAACCGGGCCAGGTTGTCGGCCTGATGGGCGACAATGGCGCCGGCAAGTCGACGCTGGTCAAGATGATAGCCGGCAACTTCCGGCCGAGCCACGGCACGATGCGGATGGAGGACAAGGAACTGATCCTGCACAAGCCGGTCGAGGCGCGCCAGCACGGCATCGAGATCGTCCACCAGGACCTGGCGCTCTGCAACAATCTGACGGCGGCGGCCAATGTCTATCTCGGGCGCGAATTGCGCCGTGGCGTCGGCCCGTTCCGCATCCTCGACTATGCCGCCATGTACAAGCGCGCCGGTCAGATCTTCGCCGAGTTGAAATCCGAGACCCGCCCGCGCGACCTCGTCAAGCAGATGTCGGGCGGCCAGCGCCAGGCGGTGGCGATCGCCCGCACCATGCTGTCGCAGGCCAAGATCGTGCTGATGGACGAGCCGACGGCGGCAATCTCGGTGCGGCAGGTGGCCGAAGTGCTGAACCTCATCCGTCATCTGCGCGACCAGGGCATCGCGGTGGTGCTGATCAGCCACCGCATGCCCGACGTCTTCGACGTCGCCGACCGCGTCATCGTCATGCGGCGCGGCAGGAAGGTCGCCGACAAGGCGATCGCGTTGAGTTCGCCCGAGGAAGTCACCGGGCTGATCACCGGCGCCATCGAGCAGGTGGCATGACAATGGCGAACCCGGATTTCACCGCGCATCGGCAGCGCAGGAAAGGTCTATAATGGCAGTCACCCTTGACCAGACAATCGCGCAGAAGCAGCACAGCTTCCTGTCGCGCCTGTTCTCCAGCCAGACTTTCTGGGTGGTGATCGCCGTCATCCTGGCCTGTATTTTCCTGTCCTTCGCCACCGACGCCTTCGCCACCTCGAAGAACCTCTACAACATCACCCGCAACATCACCTTCGTCGCCATCGTCGCGCTCGGCATGACCTTCGTCATCATCACCGGCGGCATCGACCTGTCGGTCGGCTCGGTGCTGTGCCTGTGCTCGATGGTGCTGGCCGTCACCATGCATGCCGGCTATTCGATCGAGATCGGCATTCTGGCCTCGATCGTCACCGCGCTCGTCATCGGTGCCTTCAACGGCATTTTTATCGCCTACCTGGGCTTTCCGCCCTTCGTGGTGACGCTCGGCATGCTGTCGATCGCCCGCAGCCTTGCCATGGTCGCCTCCAACAACACCGTCGTCTTCCAGTTCGGGCCGGACCACGACAAGCTTCTGGCACTCGGCGGCGGCGCCTGGGTGTTCGGCATCGCCAATCCGGTGCTCTACATGATCCTGCTGGCGCTGATCACCGGTTTCATCCTGCGCTGGACGAAGTTCGGCCGCCATATCTTTGCCATTGGCGGCAACGAGCACGCGGCGACGCTGACCGGCGTGCCGGTGCGCCAGATCAAGGTCGCCGTCTACATGATCTCGGCGCTGTCGGCCGGCATTGCCGGCATCATCGAGACCGGCTGGCTCGGCGCCGTCACCACCAATCTCGGCAACGGCATGGAACTGCAAGTGATCGCCGCCACCGTCATCGGCGGCGCCAATCTGGCCGGCGGCGTCGGCACCGCCTTTGGCGCCATTGTCGGTGCTGCCCTCATCGAGGTGATCCGCAACAGCCTTGGCCTGCTTGGCATCAACGCCTTCTGGCAAGGCACCTTCATCGGCGGCGCCATCCTGCTGGCGGTTTTGTTCGACCGCATCCGCAATTTTAGGCGCAGCGAATGAGCGCGCGTCGTCGGAGCACTATGCGTTCTGGTTGCTATCGCTCAGTCTGAAAATCGGCTGGAGCCGACTCCCATTGGTACAGGCCAACAGCCGATGCCTTGACGGATACCGAAAACCGGCCGCACAATCCCCCCGCAGGCGAAGGGAGGCCAGTCGCTTGCGGGAGGATATACCCATGACGGAAGCGATCAGGCTCTACTGGGGCCGGTTCGGACATGTTTCTGTCCTGAATGTCGCGAGCGACTTCGTCACCCATGCCCATGTCGAGGCCCATCTGATCATCTGGCTCGAAGGCACCGCCGGCGAGATGACAATCGGCCGCGAGACGGTCCGCCTCGGCCCGGGCACCGCCGCCGGCATCAACTCGCTGCAGCCGCATAGCCACGTCCTGTCCCAGGATGGCAGGCCGGGCCTGTTCCTGGCCTTCTACATCGACCCGGACTGGGCGCGCCGGCGCCGCGACCTGCCGTCCGGCGCGCCGCTGTTCTCGCAGGCGGCGATCGCGCTCGAACCGTGGCTGCACCAGGCCGCCGCCAGCCTGCTCGATCATCTCACCGACAATGAAAGCGTCGACGATGTCGCCAATTACGAGATCGAGCGCTTCATCGACTCGGTGCTCGATGCCGCCGACGCTTCGGCACCGCAGGAGGCGCGCGGCCGCATAAACACGATGCAGGATTTCCGCGTCCGCAAGGCGATCCAGCTGATGAAGGCCAATGTCTGCGAGCGCATCTCGTTCGACGACGTCGCCCGCGCCGTTGGCCTGTCCAGGCCGCATTTCTTCGCCTTGTTCAAGGAACAGACCAATCTGACGCCCAACGTCTACTGGAACACGCTGCGCATGGAGGAAGCGGTGCGGCAGCTGCAATGGTCGCGGGAGCCGCTGATCTCTGTCGCCTGCAATCTCGGCTTCACCACGCAAGGCAATTTCTCGCGCTTCTTCCGCGATCATGTCGGCGTGCCGCCGACGCTCTACCGCGAGGCCGCGCGGGCGACGGCCTGAACCGGCAGCCATCTGTTTTTCAGACTGGTTGATACACGCTCAAGACGCATTGATAAGCGCTGCCCGCTCTGGCGCCCTACCCTTGCCGCAACGATCATTCGGAAGGGAACATTTTATGGCGAAAGTCACCATGTCCAGCGTCATCGACGCGCCGGTCGAAAAGGTCTGGGCGCGCATACGCGACTTCAACGGCCTGCCGGGCTGGCATCCGCGCATGGTCGAAAGCCATATCGAGGACGGCGAGGATTCCACCACGATTGGCTGCGTGCGCAACTTTCAGCTCGCCAGCGGTGCACGGCTGCGCGAAAAACTGCTCGACTTTTCCGATGACAATTTCCTGGTCAGCTATTCCATCCTGGAAACGCCGCAGCCGCTCACCAACCATAAGGCGACGCTGCAGCTCAGGCGCGTCACCGACGGCGACCGCACCTATGCCGAATGGACCGCCAGCTTCGACGCGGCCCCGGAGGAAGCCGACAAGCTGGCCGAGGGCATGGGAACCAATGTTTTTCAAGGCGGCTTCAATGCATTGAAGAGCCATTTCGCCGGCCAGAGCTGAAGGAGCGGGCCATGGCGCTGGCGTTGCAGACATTCTCGACGGTGAAGGACGCGGATGCCGCCCTGAAGTCCGCCGGCACGCGCTATCTCGGCGGGGGTACACTCGTCGTCCGCGCGGCCAATGAAGGCGATGTCTCGGTCTCCGGCCTTGTCAGGTCGACCGACCCGGCGCTGTCGGCCATCGCGGTCAGCGGCGGCAAGGTCCGCATCGGCGCCTCGGTGACCATGGCGGAGATCGGCCGCCATCCGGAACTCGGTACCCTTGCCAAGGCCGCCCGCGCTGTCGGCGGCCCGGCGATCCGCAATATGGCGACCGTCGGCGGCAATCTGTTCGCGCCGGCGCCCTATGGTGATTTCGCCGTCACCCTGCTGGCGCTCGATGCAACGGTCGGCACCGATGACGGCGAAACGCCCATCGAGACCTTCCTGGCCGGACGGGACGATAGTCGCACCATCGTCACGTCGGTCAGTTTCACCAAGGCCGACAGCTTCCGCTTCCTCAAAGTGTCGCGGGTCAAGCCCAAGGGAGTCGCGGTGCTCAGCATCGCCGTCGTTCTGGAACAGGCTGGAGACGGGACCGTATCCTCGGCGCGGATCGCGCTCGGCTGCATGGCCGATCGGCCGATGCGTGCCAAGGCAGCGGAAAAGGCGCTGCTCGGCAGGACGCTCGATCCGGACGGCATCGCGGCAGCGCTGGCCGCCGCCACCAAAGGCACCGCGCCCATCACCGATCCCATCGCCAGCGCCTGGTATCGCGCTGAAGTCCTGCCGGTCCATCTCGGCAGGCTGTTGCTCAGCTAATCACAGGTGGGGGGCGCGCGCTTGCCCTGCGGGGCAGGCGCGCAAGGAGGAAGAATGGCAAAGGTTCCGGTTCAATTCACGCTCAACGGGTCTGAAAAGGCCGAATTCATCGACAGCGCCACGACGTTGCTCAATGCCTTGCGCGACAAGATCGGCGACACCTCGCCGAAGGGCGGCTGCCACCAGGGCACGTGCGGCGCCTGCTCCGTTATTATCGACGGCGAGTTGAGGCTCTCCTGCCTGACGCTGGCCGAGACCTGCAACGGTGCAACGATAATCACCACGTCGGGCCTTGCCGTAGGCGGCGTGCTGCACCCGCTGCAACGGGCTTTTCTCGACACATTCGCCACCCAATGCGGCTTCTGCACGCCGGGCATGATCATGGCGGCCAAGGTGCTGCTCGACCACACCCCCAATCCCAGCCGCGAGGACGTCGTCGAGGCACTGTCTGGGAACATCTGCCGTTGCACCGGCTACGAGCCGATCATCCAGGCGGTGCTCGCCGCCGCCCGCGCCAATTCGCAGAACGCGGCTTGAGGGACCAAAGAATGGAACTGCGCAAGAGCTACTTCGCCGATGTCCGCAAGGACGATCTGCACGAGATCGGCCAGGCCCGGCCACGCTCGGATTCGCCCGGCCACGTCACCGGCAAGACCGCCTATTTCGCCGACCGTAATTTCCCCGGCATGCTGCACCTCAAGATGGTGCGCAGCCCGCACCACCATGCCCGCATCCGCTCGATCGACACCTCCGAGGCCGAAAAGCACCCGGGCGTTATCAGGGTGCTGACGGCCAAGGACGTACCGCACAATGTCTACACCATCCTGATCCTGATCCAGGTCGGACCGGAGGACGAGACGGTGCTGGCCGACGGCAAGGTGCGCTGGAAGGGCGAGGCCGTGGTGGCGGTGCTGGCCGAAACCGAGCGTGCCGCCCAGGAAGCGGCCGCCAAGGTCAAGGTCGACTATGAGGTGCTGCCCGCCGTCTTCGACATGGAGAAAGCACTGAAGCCCGGCGCGCCCATCGTCAACGAATATCACGGCCAGAACTATTACCTCTATGACAGCGGCGAGTGCCGCAAGGTGCGCTTCGGCGATGTCGAGGCGGGCTTTGCTCAAGCCGATCACGTGCTGGAGCAAAGCTATCAGTCCTCGCCCATCGAGCACGCGCCGACCGAGACCACCGGCTGCGTGGTGGCGCCCGAGGGCAATGACCGCTTCACCTGCTACACCAACACGCAGGCGATGTTCTTCACCCTCGACAACACATCGATCATCCTGCGGATGCCGGGCAGCAAGCTGCATTTCGTCGGCGGCACGGTCGGCGGCGGTTTCGGCGGCAAGGTCGATGTCATCGTCGAGCCGATCGCCATCCTCGGCGCAAAATTAACCGGGCGACCGGTCTGTTTTATCTATAGCCGCGAGGAGGAGATGCAGATTTCATCGCCCCGCGCGGCCGAAAAAGTCGTCATCAAGGACGGCGTCATGAAGGACGGCCGCATCGTCGCCAGAAAAGTCACAGGCTACACCGATGCCGGCGCCTACTCCCGCCACTCGCCCTATGGCGCGCAGAAGGGGGCGGGCCATTATCCCGGTCCCTACACCATCCCGAATGTCTGGATCGACACCTACTGTGTCTACACCAACCGCACGCCGTCGTCCGCGATGCGCGGCTTCGGCGTCACCATCGGCGACTTCGCGCTGGAGGTGCAGATGGACAAGCTGGCCCGGCTGATCGGCATGGACCCGCTCGAATTCCGTTTCATCAACGCCTATCGCGACGGCGACATGAAGGCCCATCGCCAGCCGACGGAGGGCGCGGCACTGATCGAATGCATGCAGGAAGCCTCGCGCGCCGCCAATTGGCCGGTGGCGGAGAAATTCATGGCGATGTCCTCCTACAAAAACGGAGCTTGAGATGGCGATCAGGCGCGGACGCGGCGTCGCCGCGATCAACTATCCCACGGGCATGAACCTCGGCGGCGACCCGACCCAGGCGCTGGTGCATTCGACCCCGACCGGCAATTTCATGGTGACGCTGTCGTCGGTCGATCTCGGCCAGGGCATGAAGCAGATCATGGCGCAGATCTGCGCAGAGACGATCGGCGTGCCGACCGACCGCGTCGTTGTCGACACCGCCGACACCGATACCGGCCCGCATTGCATGGGCACCTTCGCTTCGCGCGGCACCCACCGTGCTGGCAACGCCGTCATCCAGGCCGCCAGGGAAGCGCGCCAGGTGATGCTTGAAGTGGCGGCCGAAGAGCTGGAGGTGAACGCCTCGGACCTCGAAACCGACGGCCAGGGCAACATACTGGTCAAGGGCGCGCCGCAGAAATCCATCTCGATCTTCGATGTCGCGCTGTCGGCGCATTTCAAGCGCGGCCGCTCGATCTCCGGCCGCGGCATGTTTTTGATCCCGCGCTCCTATCCGGAGAAGGAAACCGGCGCGATGAAGCCCTCGACCTGTTATGCGCACGCCTGCACGGTGGCGGAAGTCGAGGTCGACGACGAGACCGGCGAAGTCACCGTGCTGACAGTGAAGAACGTCTTCGAGATCGGCCGCGCGCTGAACCCGAAAATGGTCGAGCAGCAGCTGGTCGGCGGCTCCTGGATGGGCATCAGCCACGCGCTCTACGAAACGACCGAGCCCTATTATCCCAACCGCGACCATGGCGGCACCGACTTCAACCAGTATCTGATGCCTGGCCCCGGCGACCTCGCCGAGACCGAGATCATCGTGCTGGAGCGGCCTTCGGCCGACGGACCATATGGCGCCAAGGGTCCGGGCGAGATGTGCGCCAACCCGCAAATACCGGCGGTTGCCAATGCCGTCTTCGACGCCGTCGGCGTGCGCATCGACACGCTGCCGATCACGCCCGAGCGCATTTTGCGCGCGCTGAAAGCGCAAGCGAACTGAGTGCCAGAAATGTCCGAGGTGAACACCGAGACTGTCGCGACCTCGCCGGAGGCGGTGGCACAGCATCTTGCCGCCTCGCGCTATCTGGCCGACGACAGCCTCGCCACCGCCATCTTTCTTGCCATCCGGCTCGGCAAGCCGCTGCTGCTCGAAGGCGCGCCGGGCGTCGGCAAGACGGAAGCGGCCAAGGCGATCGCCGAGCTGCTCGGCCGCGATCTGGTGCGTCTGCAATGTTACGAAGGGATCGACGCCGCGCACGCGCTCTACGAGTGGAATTATCAGCGCCAACTGCTCGCCATTCGCCATGCCGGCGAGCACGAGATCGACATCTATGACGACCGTTTCCTCATTGCCCGGCCGCTGCTGCAGGTGTTGAAGGCGCCGCAGCAGCGCGTGCTTTTGGTCGATGAGATCGACCGCTCGGACCATGAATTCGAGGCGCTGCTGCTGGAATTCCTGTCCGACTTCCAGATCAGCATTCCCGAGCGCGGCACCATCCGCGCCGAGGCACAGCCAATCGTCATCCTGACCTCGAACCGCACACGCGAACTTGCAGAGGCGCTGCGTCGCCGCTGCGTCTATCACTGGATCCGCTATCCCGACGCCGAACAGGAGGCCGCCATCATCATGCTGCGCGCCGGCAATGTCGCGCAGGCCACCGCACGCGCCGTGGCGACAGCGGTGCAGACCATCCGAGCTCGCCCGCTGGCCAAGCCGCCCGGCATCGCCGAGGCGGTCGAATGGGCGAACGCGGCCACCATTCTTGAAAAAGGCGGCAGCCCGTGGCCAGAAGCCTTCCGCCGCGCCATCGGCGTGCTGATCAAGGACGAGGAAGACCTCTCCTACATCGCGCCTGAGCTTGGCAGCATCGTCGAGGAGGCGCTGGCGTGAGATCCCACCGGCGCAATCCGCAACGCTGGCGGGACAGTGCCCCCCTCTGTCCTGCCGGACATCTCCCCCTCAAGGGGGGAGATCGGCTGTCATCCCGGCTTTCGCTAATCCCCGAGATCGCAGAACCAGGCGAAGCATCGAAGCTGCCAATCTCCCCCCTTGAGGGGGAGATGTCCGGCAGGACAGAGGAGGGCGCCACGCAATGATGCGGGAAACAAGCTTGCCCCGCGCCTCCACACCCTTCCTCGCCTTCGCCCGGCTGCTGCGTCGCTACGGTTTCGCCATCGCCCCCGAACAAGTCTCCGGCTTCATGCAGGCGGTGACATTGCTTGGACCACGTTCGATGGCGGATATCCGCGAAGCAGCACTGGCCACCCTGGCGCCGCCACCTGACCGTCGCGACGAATTCGAGGCGCATTTCCAGAGCCATTTTTATGGCGACACATCAGCCGTGGTGGAAGGCGACGACGACGAGGAAACCCGCATCAAGGATGATGGCGGCCCCGACGACGAGCGGATCGAGGCCGAGCAGCGACAGGAAGGCGGTGAGCTTTCCTCGGCGTTGGAGCAGTTGAGCAGCCGCGACTTCCAGCGCGACGGCGACAGCCTGACCGTCTTTCGCCGCCGACTGTCGAGCGCCTTGCCCGCGCGCCGCTCCTTCCGCACGGTGCGCACCCATTCGCGCGGCAAGCTCGACCTGCGCCGCTCGCTCAGGGAAATCGTCAGCGCCGATGGCGATATCCCCTCGCCGCTGCTGCGCCGCCGCCAGACAGTGCCGCGCAAGCTACTGATCCTGATCGACGTATCGGGCTCGATGAAGCTGCATACGTCGGATTATTTGAAGCTCGCGCATGCCGCCGTGCAGGGCACGGATCGGGCGGAAATCTTCACTTTCGGCACGCGTCTGACCCGCATCACCACGGCGTTGCGCATCCGCGATCGCGAGCAGGCGCTGGCGCGCGCGGCCGCCCAGGTCGACGACTGGGACGGCGGAACCCGCATGGGACCGACGCTGCTCGCTTTTCTATCGGTGCCACGCTTCTCCTCTTTTGCGCATGGTGCGGCCATCGTCATCCTGTCCGACGCGCTGGAGCGCGGCGACCATGCCGAATTGGAGACGGCCATCCGCCGGCTGAGCGCCCGCGCCTTCCGGCTGTCGCTGGCAACACCTCTGGCCGGCGACCCGCGCTTCCAGCCGGCAACGGCGGCACTCCGCGCCATCCTGCCAGTGCTCGACGATCTGGTGGACGGCTCGTCGGTGAACAGCCTCACCGATTTCATTCTGTCGCTTGCCCGCCCCGCCCCGGCGGCCGAGACCATCTGGAAAAGGGTATCGTGATGCAGAAAGCCATCGACGCGCATTTCCACATCTGGCGCCAGCAGGACCAGCCCTGGCTGGTCGGACCGATGGTGCCGCGCATCTTCGGCCCCTACGAGCCAATCCGCCGCGACTACCCGATCGAGGAGTTTCTCGCCGACCAGCAGGGTTCGGGTGTCGAGAAGGCCGTCTATGTCCAGACCAACTGGGCCAAGGAGGATTTCGAAAAGGAAGTCGCCTTCCTGCAGAAAACGGCTGACGAGACCGGCTGGCCGCACGCCATCGTCGGCTACACCGACATGACGGTCGACGATGTCAGGCCCCAGATCGACCGGCTGAAAAAATATTCACTGCTGCGCGGCGTGCGCATGCAACTGCATTGGCACGAAACGCCCGCCTTCCGCTTCGCCACTGGCCCCGATCAGGTGATCGATCCGAAGGTGCGAGCCAATGTGGCGCGGCTGAAGGATTACGGCCTGTCCTTCGACTTGCAGCTCTTTCCTGCCCAGATGAAGGACGGACTGACGCTGGTCGGCGAGAACCCGCAAACCAATTTCATTCTCACCCATGCCGGCATGCTGACCGGCATGGACGCGGAAGCCACCGAAGCCTGGAAGGCCGGCCTGCGCACGCTGTCGGCGGCGCCGAACTTCTACGCCAAGCTGTCCGGTCTGGGCACCTTCGTCCACCGCAACGACCCGGCGCTGATCGCCTATATCGTCGACAACGCAATCGAGATATTGGGCGCGGATCGCCTGATGTTCGGCTCGAACTTCCCGATCGAGAAACTCTGGACCAGCCACGCCGAACTGATCAGGGCGCATCGCGATGCCGTGGCAAAGCATGGTGCGGCCGCCGAGGCGGATATTTTCTGGAGTACCGCGGAGCGAATATACAGGCCGGCCTAGGTGCGCGCGCACTTCCCTTCTCCCCTTGTGGGAGAAGGTGGATCGGCGCGCAGCGCCGAGACGGTTGAGGGGTGTTCCAGCGGAGTGAGACGTGGGGCATTCCCTGGAACACCCCTCATCCGACCTCGCTTTGCGAGGCCACCTTCTCCCACAAGGGGAGAAGGCAAGACCCGCCGTGCTTCCTTACTGCGTCGGCAGCATGCCTTCGACATCACTTGCCGCGTCAGTGAGCGCTTCCTTCGGGGTCGCCGACTGGTCGACGATCCGCGACAGGTTGTCGACGATGGTCTGCGTCACCTTCACACCGTTGGTGCCCGGGAAAGCATACCACGGAATCATCCGCGGCATCTGGCTGAGCCCGGCCTGGAAGAGCGGATTCTGCTTGTAGAAATCGCCGAGATATTCCGGCGATTTCGCCGCGAGTTCATTGTTGGGGACATAGCCCGTGCCCGGCACGACGACCGATGCGCCGTAGGGACCAGCGGCGAATTTCGCGAACTTCCAGGCGGCGTCCTGCTTTGCCGCATCCTTGGTCAGGATGACCACGGCGTTGCCGCCGGTCGGAAGATGGCCGTTGATTGGATCGATTAGCGGGATCTTGGCCGTGCGCAGCGTGAACTTGTCGCCGACATTCTTGATGGTGTTGACCAGGGCGCCGGTGGTCTGGAATTCGAAGCCGACCTTGCCGGCCGCGAAGGCCTGCTCGCCAGCCGGCTTGGTGAAGACCGGCATGCCGCCCTCCTTCACCATCCGCTGCAGGATTTCCATTGCCTTCTCGCCCTCCGGCCCGTTGAAGGCGACCTTGCTTTCGTCCTCGTTCAGCATCTTGCCGCCGGCGCCGAACAGCAGCGCCGAAAACATCCAGTCGTCGCCCTGCCAGCGGAAGTCGATGCCGTCGACGCCATTGCCGAGCGCCTTGATCTTGCCGCCGAGCGCGATGACCTCGTCCCAGGTCTTGGGCGGATTGTCCGGATCGCCGCCGGCGGCTTTCACCAGGTCGGCATTGTAATACATGATCGGGTTCGAGGTGGCGAAGGCGAGCCCGACCTGCTTGCCGTTGACCTGCGCCAGCTTCAGGATCGTGTCGGAGAAGCCGAGCTCCGCCATGTTGCCTTCCTTCTTGACCAACGGGCCAAGATCGACGGCAACGTCGCGCTCGTTGAGCATCCGCAGGCGGTTGAGGCCGATGAAGGTGATGTCGGGCATTTCGTCGGTGCCGGCCTGGCGAAGGATGGTCTGGATGCCTTCCTCATAGGTGGCGGACGGGCTGGCGAACTGTATCTTGATGTCAGGATTTTCTTCCATGAACTTCTTCGAGATCGTGTCCATCACGTTCTTGAAGAAGCCAGGCATCGGGTAATGAACCGTCAGCGTCGTGTCGGCATAGGCCGGAAGGGCGAACGCCAGCGAAACCGCCGCCGCTGCGAGAATCCTGGGAAGTTGCTTCATATGCTCGTGCTCCTGGTTCGACCCGGTCAGCCTTTGAGACCGGTCATGGTGATGCCTTCGACGAAGCGCTTCTGTGCGAACAGGAAGGCCACGACGAGTGGAAGGGTGATGATCAGCGTGGCGGCCATCAGCGCGCCATAGTCGTCGCCTGCCTCGGCGGCGCGGAAATACATCAGGCCGAGCGGCGGCGTGGCGTAGGCCTGCTTGCTGACGACGATCAGCGGCCAGTAGAGATCGTTCCAGTGCGCGACCACCGAGAAGATCGCGAACGCGGTGACGGCCGGCCAGGCGTTGGGGACGATGACGCGCGCGACGATGCCGAGTTCGGACATGCCGTCGAGCCGCGCCGCGTGGATGAGGTCGTCGGGCATGGCGCGGAAGAACTGCAGGAACATGAAGATCGCGAACACCGAGATGGTGAACGGCGCCACCAGCGAGGTGTAGCTGTTGAGCAGCGACATCCTGTCGAAGGCGACGTAGAGCGGCAGCGCCGTGGCATGGATCGGCACCAGCAGCCCGAGCATGACCAGCACCATCATCAGCCGAGCGGCGCGGAACTTCAGCTTGGCCATGGCGTAGGCGCAAGGAATGGCGACCAGCACCTGGAAGAAGAAGATCAGGCCGCAGACGACAACGCCGTTCCACAGCAGCGTTGCCATCGGCACCTTGTTCAGCGCCTTGGCGAAATTCTCGGCGAAGTAGAAATGCTCGGGGATGAGCGACAGCGACGAAGTGAAGATGTCGCTCTGCGTCTTGCCCGCGGTCGAGATCATGAAGATGTAAGGCGCAAGGATCATCAGTGCGCCGAGCGAAAGCAGCGCGAAACGGATGATGCGGCCGGCCGGGATGCTGGTCATGTGTAGTGCACCCGCCGGTCGAGCACGCGGTATTGGAGAAGCATCAGCACGACGAGGATCGCCAGGAAGACGACCGTCATTGCCGAGGCATAGCCGACGCGCAGATAGACGAAACCTTCCTGGTAGATGGTGAACAGCAGCACTTCGGAGGCCTTGTTGGGGCCGCCATCGGTCAGCATCTTCACGGTCTCGAAGACCTTCACCGCGTTGGTGATGCTGATGGTGACGACGAACAGCGTCGTCGGCCCGAGCATCGGCCAGGTGACCAGGAAGAACCGGTCGAGCGCCGATTTCGCGCCGTCGACATGTGCGGCGGCATAGAGTTCGCGCGGGATCGCCGTCAGGCCCGCCAGGAACAACACCATGTTGAAGCCGACCGACTGCCAGACGCCGATGATCGACAGGCTGTAGAGCACGGTGCTCGAGGCGCCGAGCCAGTTCGGCCCGGGAATACCAACCACTGCAAGCAGCGCGTTGAGCGGTCCGATCGTCGGATGGAAGAGGTACTGCCAGACGGTCGCCATGGCGACGATCAGCGAAGCCACAGGCAGGAAATAGACGGTGCGGAAGAAGCCGCGCGCACGCGGTTCGCCTTCGATCAGCAAGGCAACGCCGAGACCGAGCACGATCGAGACGGGTGCCACGATCGCGGTATAGACTGACGTGTTCCACAGCGATCTGCGGAAGGTGCGGTCGGTCAGGAGATGCGCGTAGTTCTCGAAGCCGACCAGGCGAAATTTGCCATAGCCGAGCTCGAAATCGGTGAAGCCGAGAAAAATAACGGCAACCACCGGCAGCAGCACGAACAGCAGCAACAGCACGATCGCGGGAGCCGCAAGCAGCCAGGCGGTGCGATCTTCGCTGCGCCTGTGGAGGGCCGCGGCGCTCGGGACATTGCCCGCCAGCGCGATACTAGACATAGGCCGGCTCCTGGCGTGCGGGCGCGGCACTCGCGGTGCGCAGCCGCCTTCCCTCCGGCCCGAACACCATGGCCTGTTCGGGTGACAGAAGGACACCCGCCGGCATTCCCGCGATCAAGTCCTTCGCCTCGTGCGGCGCCAGCTTGGCGATGATGATGTCGCCGGTCGCGTCGAGGCGGCAATAGGCAACGACCTCCGACCCGAGGAATTCCAGACGCTCGATCCGCCCGGCAAGGCCGCTCCGCCCGCTGGGAGACAGTTTGACGAATTCAGGCCGGATGCCGAGGCTGACAGCGCCATTCGCCACCTTCTCCAGCAAGGCCAGCCGGATGCCCATGAAATCGACACGGCCATTTTCGGCGCGTGCCGGTATGATGTTGATCCTCGGCTGGCCGACGAAGCGCGCAACCTCGATATGGGCGGGATCGTTGTAGATCGCTTCGGGCGCGGCCAGCTGCAGCAGGTTGCCGCCAATCATCACCGCCACGCGATCGGCCATCGAAAGCGCTTCGGCCTGGTCATGCGTCACATAGAGCGTCGGCACGCCGGCGCGGCGGTGCAGTTCGACGATCTCGCCGCGGGCATGGACGCGCAGATTGGCGTCGAGGTTGGAAAGCGGCTCATCCATCAGGAAGATGCTGGGATGCCGCACCATGGCGCGCGCCAAGGCCACGCGCTGCCGCTGCCCCCCTGACATCTGTCCCGGCTTGCGGTCGAGCAGATGGTCGATCTTCAGCACTGTCGCCATCTCGCGGACATCGCGCGAAATCCCGGCGCGGATCTCTTTCTGGCCCGGCAGGACCGAGCCGACCAGCGGCAGCCGCTGCGTCCGGCTCAGCCGCTTCATGGCCAGTGGAACCGCGATGTTCTGGCTGGCCGTCAGATGCGGATAGAGCGCGTAGGACTGGAACACCATGGCGATGTTGCGATCGGCCGCGGCGACCGCCGACATGTCCTTGCCGCCGACGAAAATCTCGCCGCTGTCGGCATGATCAAGGCCCGCCAGAATGCGCAGCAAGGTGCTCTTGCCGCAGCCCGAGGGACCGACCAGGGCGATGAACTCGCCCGCTTCGACGTCGAGGCTGACGCCGTTCAGGACGGCATTGCCGCCAAAGGACTTGTTCAGATCGCGAAGCGAGAGCGCGCTCATGATGCGACCTTCCTGCGGACCTTGTGCGCCTCGTGCGGATAGACCTCCTCGACCACGTCGTCGAGGACATGGACGCTCATACCTGGGATTGCGACGATCTCGCTGGTGACTGCGTCGCTGAAATCATGCACGACCGCACCGAGCAGCCGCTCGCCCGGCATGTCGCGCTCCATGTCGCCGACGACGAAGGCTGCCGATGGCCCCCATACCAGCGCGGTGTTTTCGTATTTGCCTTGCCATGCCCGGTGCAGGTGACCGCTGGCGAACAATGCAACATCATGGGAACCGATCAGGTCATAAAGACGCTGGCGCTGCGCCGGCCTGACGCTCCAGTAGCCGGTGTCGCCCTCACCCGGCTGATCAATGAACAACGGCTTGTGGGCGAAAAGCGCGACGCGACGGCCGCCGCGGCTTTCCAGCACAGTCCGCAACCATTCGAACTGGGCCTCTTCCTCGGCATCATCAAAGCCCATCAGCAGGCTGTCGAGGCCGATAAATCGCCAGTTTCCAGCGTCCTCCATCCAGTAATCGGGACCGACCAGCCGGCGCCAGCGCTCAAGACGTTCCGCATTGACCGGCTGCAACGAGCCTGGCAGATGGCCGACATCGTGATTGCCAGGCACGAGCAGCATCGGGAGCGAAATCTCCCGCATCAGCTCCATGCAGAAGCTGATGTCGGAATCCTTGTCGGCGCCATCGACGCTGAGGTCGCCGGTGTGGATGACGAGATCGGCGCCGCTTTGCGCGATCCACGCGGCCAGCGGCTCCCAATTGCCGTTGAAATGCGGCTTGGTCGGGCTGAAATGGGTATCGGTGATCTGGACGATTTTCATGCCGGCTCCACTGCGAGAGCCGGCTGCCGGAAAACCACCGGCGAGCGACTTCGCGTGGGTCTCCTTAGAGCCGTTACATGTCACTTCCTTAACAGGCTGGGGACAAATTTTCCTTCCACGCCGATTGGCTGGTTGGCTCCTGGATTAGCTCTTCACCTCGAATTGCGAATCGATCGGGATCTGCATCGCCGTGACCAGATGATTGGTCTGGCCAGCGAGCCCGATGATCGACACCAGTTCGCCATACTGTACATCGGTCATGCCCTTGGCTCGCGCTGCCGCCGTGTGCGAATGAACGCAGTAGGAACAGCCATTGGCCGTCGATACCGCGATATAGATCATTTCCTTGGTCAGTGGGTCGATGGCGCTGTCGGCGACCATCACCACCTTCAGCTGCTCCCAGATGCGCTTCAACGCCGCCGGATCATTGGCGAGCCCCCGCCAGAAATTGTTGACGAAGTCCGATTTGCGCGTCGCCCTGATGTCGTCGAACACCGCCTTCACTACCGGGATCTTCTCCACCTCGGCATCGCCGAGGAGTCTTGTGGTGGCCATGGTCGGGTCCTTTCGTTTGTATCGATGAATTAGGCCGTTGAATCACGTCTCGAGCAAATACGGCTAACCAACTTTTTTGACTCAGTTTTGGCGCTCAATGCACGGGACCTTGAAGGTTGGCCGAAGCACCTAAAACTTCGTCACCCTTGGGCTAAGCAGGAGCGAAGCTCCGTCGCGGAGACCCTGGGATCCATGCCGTGACCCTGGCAAAGATCGCAACGGGAGCAGAATCCTGCCCCGTGGCAACGCACCGGAGTCCCGGCATGGATCCTGGGGTCTGCGCCACGTCGCTTCGCTCCTTGCTTCGCCCCAAGGATGACGAAGTGATCGTCGTGTCGGCTAATCTCCGAAGTCTGCAGCAAAGATTGTCAGACATATCGGGTATTCCTCGAACACACCCTAATGCACCGCCGCGTACATGATCTTCTCCTCCGTCGCCTCGGCCGGGGAAAACTCCTCGACGATGCGGCCCTGCCGACAGACCAAAATGCGATCCGACAGGTTCATGATCTCCGGCAAATAGGACGAGATGACAACGACCGCGAGGCCTTCGTCGGCCAGCCTGTTGATGATCTGGTGGATCTCGGCGATGGCGCCCACATCGACGCCGCGCGTCGGCTCGTCGAATATGACGATGCGCGGCTTCTGTACCAGTCCCTTGCCGATCACCACCTTCTGCTGGTTGCCGCCGGACAACTCGACCACGCGCGCATTGTCGTTGATCGCCTTGATGTTCAGCGTCTTGGTCCATTCGGCCGAAAGCTGACGCATCTCCTGCTGGTTGATCACCCACGCCTGTTGGCGGCCTGCCGCCAGCAGCCCGCCGAACAGGTTCTCGGCAATGCCCATCGTCTCGAAAATACCTTCGCTCTTGCGGTCCTCGGTGACATAGACGATGCCGTCCGCCACCGCTTCGCTCGGTACGAGGTAGCGCACCGGCCGGTCGTCCAGCTCGATCGCTCCACCGCGCAAAAAATCGCGCTTGTAGATGCCCGACACGATCTTGAAGGTCTCGGTGCGGCCGGAACCGATCAGCCCGAATACGCCGGTGATCTGGCCTTCGAAGATCGAGAAGGAATTGTTGCGCACGACATTGCTCATCGAGATGTCCTGCACCGAGAGCACCTTCTTGCCGGCCTTGCGCAGCTTGGCTTCGTCGCGCTGGCGGTAAATCTGTCCCGACAGCGTGCGCCCAACCATGGCGGCGACGATCTTGTCGCGGTCGAAGGTTGATGTGTCGTCGGTGATGACCAGTTCGCCGTCGCGCAGGATGGTGATGCGGTCGGCGATCATCAGAGCCTCTTCGAGAGCATGGCTGATGAAGACGATCGACACACCGTTCGCCTTCAGCCGCCGGATCAGCGCGAAGAAATGCCGCTTCTCCTCCGGCGTCAGCGTCGCCGTCGGTTCATCGAAGATGATGATCTCGGCATTGTGGTGCACGGCGCGCGCGATCTCGACCATCTGCCGCTTGGCAGCACCCAGTGTCGCCACCATGGCGTTGGGATCGACCGGAAAATTCAGCGACTGCAGGAACTGCTGTGCTGAAATATACGTGCCGCGCAGCCGGTTGAGGAATTTTTCGGTACCGAGATAGAGGTTCTGCGCCACCGTCATCGACGGCACCAGGCTGGTCTCCTGGAACACCATGGCGATGCCGGCCTCGAGCGCCGCATGCGGCGAGGCGTAGGCTGTCTCCCGGCCCTTGTGGAACATCTTGCCCGACGTGGCATCGACCACACCGGCGATGATCTTGGTCAGTGTCGACTTGCCGGCACCATTCTCGCCGAGCAGCGCATGGATTTCGCCCTTGCGTAGCTCGAAGCTGACGTTCTTCACCGCGGGCACGCCGCGGTAATTCTTGGTGACGTTTTCGAGGCGAACGATCGGTTCCATCAGAAACCTCCCGAGGCAAGGTCGACGGCCAGCACGCAATCGCCACCCCTGGAAGCAATGAACAGCTCGCCGCCTTTCTCCACCACGCTGCAGATGCCGTGGCGCGTGCCGTTGGCGCGGCTGTGCAGGCTGAATTGTGGTTGCATCTCCCGGTCGAGCCGGACCACCAGCCCGTAGGAGCGGCTGGGCGACCACGGCTTGTGGATGCCCATCGTGCGGATGCCGCCGCATTGCAGCGGCTCGAGGAAACTGCGGCTGGAGGCCAGCGCCGGGGCAATCCAGTAGGCCGGCGGAACCTGGTCGATCATGTCCTGGCGATAGTGCGTCTCCTGCAGCACGAATTCGATCAACCGGTTCCGTGGCGCGAACAGCGTCAGCCACGCTCCGCCTTTGCCAGCCGGCGACAGCCGCGCGGGATAGCCGGGCAGATGCGTCAGCACCGTCGAGCGGTTGCCGGTCGCGCCATCGAAACGAACAAGCTGGTGGCGCCAGCTTTCGCTGACCAGCACATCTCGCCCGACGGGATGCAGCCCATAGGGAAAAGCGATGTCGCCAGCCACCTTGCGGAACTCGCTACCCGCCGCGTCTCGTTTCCAAAGCGAACCGGACGCGCCCTTCTTCATCAGGTCGGCGGCCCATTGCGACGGCGCGAATTCGGCCGAACCATTGGCCAGCCACAGCGTACCATCTCCTGCATAGGCAAGCGCGGTGATGCAGCCAATCCCTGCCGGCAAGGACAACTCCCTGCCCGCGATCAACAGCTTGCCGCTCTCCAGCCCCACCGTCAGTTCGCCTGAAGGCGACAGCGCCAGCGCCGTGACTGGAGACGGAAAAGTCTCGACTGCGACAGGTGCTACACCGACAGTAATCGCGTAGACGGCGTTGCCGCTGGAGGCCAGCAGCCGGCCATCGGCAACCAGCAGATTGTCCGGCTCGGTCAGTTCGGCGAACGCCGGCGCATCATCGAGCCGCGTGTTGGGGCGGAAGGCGCCGTCGAGCGGCGGGATAGTCACCGCCTTGCCGCGAAACATATCCAGGATCGGATCGAGGATCATGGCTTCGCTCCCCAGTAGGAGGCGGGACTGGTCCAGCTCGGGTCGGCGCCGGCAATTTTGTAGCGGCCGATGCGATTGTTGAGGATGCCGCCGACGAAGAGATATCCCTTGTGCTCGCGCATCGAGGTGACCATCGGGTGCGCACCGCCCGTCAAGTCGCCCATCGCCTCGACGATGCCGCCCTTTTCGTTGAATTTCACTACGCCGCCGGTGTTGATGTTGGGGAACAGCCATTCGTCCTGCGGCAGCCGGCGCGTCATGCGCTTGCGCATGTCGGGGTGGCGCAGCGAGAGGTCGAAACTCGGCGTGCGCATGCCCAGCCACGCCATCCAGTAATTGCCGTCCGACGCCCGGTTGATGTTGTCGGGATAACCTGGCATGTCGCGGATGACGCATTCGGCGGTGCCGGCCTTCGGCCCTTCCAGCCAATAGCGGTGCACCCGGCAGGCCCAGCTTTCGGCGAAAAACAGCGACTTGCCGTCATGCGCCATGCAGACACCATTGGTGTAGCGGTAGCCATCGAGCAGCGTCTTCGTCGATCCATCCCTGGGATCGTAGACCAGCAGCCGGCCTGTGGCGCGGTTTTCGATCGAATCCAGCGCCCAATCATGGGCATCATATCGCTTGGTCGAGTCCGTGAAATAGATGCGGCCGTCCGGCGCGATGTCGCAATCATTGGGATCGCGCAGCCGCGCATCGTCGACGATCGACGTCCAGGAGCGCGACGTCTCCGCCGACAGCCGTTTCACTTCGCGCTGCGGCGAAACCGAATACAGCCCCATGGCTCCGACGCAGCTGATCAAATTGCCCGACTTGTCGAAAGCCAGCCCCAGCGGAAACCCGCCAATATGGGCGAACACTTCCGACCTGACATAGTCCGGCGCGAAGAAGCGGACGATCTCGCCATGGCGCGTGCCGCAATAGAGATTGTCATCGCGGTCGAGGATGACGTCTTCTGGCCCTTCCAGCTCACCGAGCCCGATATGGTCCGCAGCCGATAGTCGGTTGTCGAGGGCGTAAGGCGTGCCGGAGCCCGGCACAGCGGATTGTGCTTTGCCCATCTTGAGATAGACCGGCGCGACATAGACCTCGTTGAGCACCTTGTGGCGGTTCTTCAGCCAGCGGATGTCGATGGTCACCGCCACCGCCAGCATGATGCCCAGTACCATCTGGTTGGTGCCGGTGCCGTAGCCGAGCCGGATCAGCCCATTGGTCATGGTGAGCACGATGATGGCGCCCATCAGGCCCTTGATCACCGAGCCGCGCCCGCCGCCGAGGCTGACGCCGCCGACCACGGCCGCCGTCAGCGCCATGATCTCGAGGTTGAGGCCTGTGCCCGGCCCTGCCCCGCTCAGGCGGCAGGCGATGAGAAAGCCGCCGATCGAGGCGCAGAAACCGGAAAAGACATAGGTCATGAACACGGTGCGGCGCACCCGGATGCCGGCATTGTGCGCCGAGCGCCGGGAGCCACCCACCGCCAGCACATGCCAGCCGGGACGTGAGCGTGTCAGCGCGATATGGGTGACGATGGCAAGGACGATCGCCAGCCACACCGAAACGGACAGGCCCCAGAAAGTGCTGTCGCCGATGAAATCGAGCACGTCGGACGTAGCGGTCGAAAGCTGTACGTCGGCGGCATAGGTGGTGACCAGGATGTCGAACAGCGCCCGTCCGAAGATGAAGGTGACGAGCGTGGTGAGGAAGGCACGCAGCCGCAGGTACCCGACGAAATAGCCGTTGATCGCGCCGAAGACGAGACCGGTGGCGAGCGAGGCGGCCAGCGCCAGCCAGATCGATTGTTCGAGGATGAAGAAGACATAGACCGCGGAAAAACAGGACAGCGCGAAGATCGAGCCGACCGAGAGATCGATGCCGCCGCCCAGCATCACCACCGTCATGCCGGTGACCACCATCGAGAATTCGCCGAGTTGCCGGGTCGATTCCTGCAGCGAGGAGAGCTTGAAGAAGCCTGGAATGATCGAGCCGAATACGCCGAGCGTCGCCACCAGCGCCAGGAACGGAATGGCGTTGTCGGTCCAGCGCTTGGTCAGGATTTCGCCGACCAGATGGTCGGGCACGAGATTGTAGCGCCAGGACTGGAGGCGTTCGCGAAAGGTCATCGGGTCACTGCGGGCACGAGAGAACAGGAAAGAGAAGAGGTGGCCGGATTTGTCCGGCCACCTCGCTGATACCAGCTGAAGGCAATCGGCTTACTTCGCCGCTGCTTCGGCCTGCAGCGCCTTCAGGTCCCAGCAGCTGTCCGGCTTGAGATCGGCCTTCGTCGTCGCCTTCTCCAGCGTATAGATGTAGGTGTGCGAGGTGCCGGCCGGCTGGCCGCTCTGCAGCAGGAATTTGATGATCGCGTTCATGTCGCCCGACTGCCGGGCAAGTTCCGTCATGACGACAGCACCGTAAGTGCCGTCCTGCAGCTTGTCGCAGTCGGCCGCCTTTTCGCCGCCGCCGGTGGTGACCAAAAACACCTTGCCGTCGAGCTTGGCGTCGCGGATCGCGGCGGATGCGCCGGTCGCGTCACCATCCCAGAAGTCGATGATCGCGCAGATGTCCGGGTTCTGCTGCAGCATGGTCGTCGTCACGTTGCGCGAGGTCGTGGCGTCCCAGTTGGAGTCGGGCTTGGCCACGACCTTGAACTCGGGATGCTTGTCCAGCACCTTCATGATGCCGGCATACTGGTAGAGGCTGGAAGAGTTGGCCTGGTCGCCCTGCACCAGCCCGATCTTCTTGGACGAGTTCTCGCCGCAGCCCTTGATCGCGGCTTCGGCTTCGAGCTGGCCGAGCCGGTCCCAGTCGCTGCCGACAAAGGCGTCGGCGGGGAAATTCGCCGGATTGTCGACGAGGATCACATAGGTGCCGGCGGCCTGCGCCTTCTTCATCAGCTTGGAATAGGAGTTAAGGTCCGGCGCATGGATGATCAGCACATCGGGCCTCGTGTCCGACGAGATCGCATCGGTGATCGCCTGCGCTCCGGCATCGACCACCCAGTTCGGATCGCGCGTCTCGAACGTGCCGCCCCAGGCCTCGACCTCCTTCTTCAGGTAATGTGCCCAGCCCTGTGCCAGGTCGAAGCCCATCGCCAGCGGCACCAGCATGACGCGCTTGCCTTTCAGCGCTTGCGCATAGGCAGCGGGGCCTGGATCGTCGGCGGCGAAGGTCGGCGCCACGAAGGCCGTGACGGCGAGGGCCGTGGCCGCCGCCATGAGTGTTCTGATCAGTTTCATGTGTCATCCTCTGGTTCGGTTTTCATTGCCGGCCGATCGCCCCCGATCGCGCCGGGTACCCCGAGCAAGATGGGCTAGCCCATCTGCACTAAATGTCGCCCTGCTGCGCTGTCTGTTCGTCCCGTGGATTGATGATGCCGTCGACGATGATGGCGCCAAGCAGGATCGCCGCCTTGATCAGGTTTTGGTAGAGCAGCGGAATATCGATGATGGTCATGGCGTTGAGCAGGACGCCGATGAGTGCTGCCCCGACCAGCACGTTGCGCACCCCGCCTCGCCCGCCCGACAGCCCGATGCCGCCGATCACCGCCACCAGCACGATGTCGTAGAGCAGCGTCGAATTGACGACACGCGTGTTGATCGAATGCAGGCTGGCCGCGGTCAAAAGGCCGGCGATCAGTGCCACGAAAGCGGACAGCACATAGCGCAGCACCAGCATCGGCCGTACCGGGATGCCGATATTGCGTGCCGCGACCGGATTGTCGCCGGCGAAATAGATATAGCGGCCCCATTTGGTGTAGCGCAGGAACAGGAAGAACAGGAAGGCGAGACCCGCGAAGACGAACACCTCGATCGGGACGTCGAGGAAGCGCAGGCCGCCGAGCAGTTCCACCCAATGGCCCTGCGGCACCGGCACCGCGTCCTGGGTGATCAATTGCGAACGGACATAGCCGAAGACGAAGGAGCCGGTTGCCAGCGTGACGAAGATCGCCGGCACATCGGCGTAGGCGACGAGAAAGCCGTTGAGCAGGCCGATGGCGAGCACGCCGGCCAGCACATAGGTGAAGGCCAGTCCATCCGGCGTTCCGGTATTGAGCAGTTGCAGATACCAGGCGACCGACATCGCCATGATCGCCACCGCCGACAGGTCAATGCCGCGGCCGATGATGACGACCGCCATGCCCAGCGCCAGAATACCCAGCACCGAGACCGAGCGGACGATGGCGACGAGATTGTTGGGATCTATGAAGCCAGGCAGGCCTATAGCCGCGGCAACGAACAGCACCACCGCTATGGCAAAGACAATGCCTTCCTGATTCAGGCTCCTGAAGTTCAGCCAGCCGCCCATGTTCATTGTCTGCTTTCCCGGTGGCAGCGCCGCCGTCCCTGGAAGAGAAAGCTAATCGGCTCAGTGCCGCTTCGTCAAATGAATCCGCGTTCAAAAGGCGGGCTGGCGATGAGATTCGCAAAGTGGACGCATTGATTGCCGAATCTGGCGCAATGCCCGGAAACTCCTGCGCTTTTGGCAATTGTTTGTGTCATCGTCCGTGCCTGCGGAGATACAGCACCAAGGCGAAAGGCGAAGACGGATTTAATCCTGCGGTCGGCGGGAAAATTCGATTTCAGTTCCGGCAATATGGCCCGAGACCTCGGCGCCGGCGGTCTTCGGCAACACTAGGAAACGGAACGACGAAACCAGTCCGATGACGCCGATCACCAGGAAGGCTGCTCGAAAATCGACGAGATCGAGCGCCGGCCGGTCCCTGGCGATCTGCGACAGGTTGAGGATCGCTGCCGCCACGGCAACGCCGAACAGCATCGCCACCTGCTGCAGCATGGAGGATAACGTCGCCGCGGAGCTGCGCTGCCCAGCCGCGATATCGGCGAAGGCCAGCGTGTTGAGCGCGGTGAACTGCATCGAGCGCGTCAGGCCGGCGATCAGCATCAGCGCCACCACCAGGGCCTGAGGCGTCTGCGGCGAGATCGCCGCGCACGCCATGATCGATGCGGACGCGATGATGCCGTTGACGACCATCACCGAGCGAAAGCCGAAGCGGCGCAGCGTCGGCGTCGTCACCGTCTTCATGCCGAGATTGCCGAGGAAATAGGCCAGGATCATCATGCCGGCATCGACCGGCGATAGCCCGAAGCCGACCTGGAACAGCAGCGGCAAAAGGAATGGCGTGGCGTTGATCGCCACCCGGAAGATGGTTCCGGCGGCGAGCGTCGAGATGGCGAAGGTCTGCACCTTGAACGAGGAGAGGTCGAGCAGCGGATGCGGCGCGCGACGGAGATGCCGCACCGCTACCCAGCCGACGACGACGCCGGCAACGATCAGCCCCACCGTCGGCAAGGCGCCATCCTCCGGATGCGCGATGCGCTCGAGACCATAGAGCAGGCAGGCGAGCCCCAGCGAGGTCAGGAAAAAACCCGGCCAGTCGAGTGGCTTGGCATCGGCTTCACGGTCGCCCGGGATGAAACGGGCGACCAGCGCCAGCCCGATCATGCCGAGCGGGATGTTGATGAAGAAATTCCAGCGCCAGGACAGATAGGTGGTGATGAAGCCGCCAAGCACCGGCCCGACGACAGGCGCGAACAGCGCCGGCCAGGTGATCAGCGCCGTGGCGTTGAGCAATTCGGATTTCGACGCGTTGCGCAGCACCAGGATGCGGCCGACCGGTGTCATCAGCGCGCTGCCCAGGCCCTGCACGGCACGGGTAACGACAAATTCGGTCAGGTTCCGCGAGAAGCCGCAGGCGAGCGAAGCCAGAGTGAACAGCGCAATTGCCGCGAGGAAGATGTTGCGTGCGCCAAAACGGTCGGCGAGCCAGCCCGACAGCGGTACGAACACCGCCATGGTCAGCATGTAGACGGTGATGCCGATGCTCATCGCCACCGCCGGCACGCCGAAGGAGGCGCCCATCTGCGGCAGCGAGGTCGAGATGATCGTCGAATCCAGCAGTTGCATGAAAAAGGCGATGGCGACGATCAGCGCCACACGCCGCGAATTCCCGGCTGGGTCGGCTGAAGCCTCGGTCTCGGAAACGGCAGTCATGACGGACCGCTTTGAACAGCATTTGGCCGACTGCGTCCAGACAACAGCCAACAAACTTTCGTGTCGCGCCGCGGCCTGTTATGGATGGGCGGGGTGGCCGAGGAACAGCGTGCGCATGAAGCCCATCTATATCGACTATCTCAACGCCCTGGACATCGAAGCGCTTGCCATGACCGGTGCCGAGATCATCGGCGCGGTCGAGGCCGGGCTCGTTGCGCAAGGCAAGGGCCAGACGGTGATCGAGCCGCGTGTCCACCTCGAACCCGACCCATCCTTCCACGGCCATTTCAATGTTTTGCGCGGCTACGTGGCGCCGCTCGACGCGGCCGGCGTGAAAATCGTCGGCGACTATGTCGACAACTATCTTCACGGCCTGCCGTCGGAATTCGGCATCCTCAATTTGTTCGACCCGCGCACCGGCACGCCGCGCGCCATCCTCGATGCCACCGTCATCACCGACATGCGCACCGGCGCCGTCACCGCCATCGGCGCCAAACACCTTGCTCGCAAGAATTCGAAGGTGCTCGCCCACATCGGCGCACGCGGCACCGCCTATTGGAACGTGCGCCTGCTCGACCATCTCTTCGATTTCGACGAAATCCGCGTCCATTCGCGCCGGCCGGAAAGCCGCGATGGCTTTGCAGCAAAACTCTCCGCCGATCTTGGCAAACCCGTCACTGCGGTCGCCGACTGGGAGAGCTGCGCCAAGGGCGCCGACATTGTCATCGAGGCATCGCGCCTGCCCGAGCCGCAGCCGCTGTTGAAGACAGAATGGATCAAGCGGGGCGCCTTGGTCGTGCCCTATGGCACGATGAGCGCGGTGGAGCTGTCGCTGACCGACATCATGCAGAAGATGGTCGTCGACGATTGGGGTCAGTGCAAGGGCGGCAAGTTCGGTTCGCTGCGCGCGCATGTCGAGGCCGGGCGGCTGAGCGAAGCAACGCTGCATGCCGAACTCGGCCAGATCGCCGCCGGACTCAAGCCGGGACGGCAAAGTGACGACGAAACAATCCTGTTCTGGCATCGCGGCCTGTCGCTGTCCGACATTGCGCTCGGCAAGGCAATGCTGGCCAAGGCACAGGCGCAAGGCATCGGCCAAAGATTGCGCTTCGCATGAGCGCGCTCGTCCTCACCGGGGCTGGCGTCAGAATCGGCGATGTCGCCGCCGTCGCCCGCGAGGCGCGCAAGGTGGAAATCGGAGCCGATGTCATTGGCAGGCTGGAGAAGGCGCGAAAAGTGCTCGATCAGGCTGCGGCCTCCGGCCAGCAGATCTACGGTCTGAACACCGGGCTCGGCGCCAATCTCGGCACATCGGTCGAGGGTGACGCCAGCGCCTTCCAGCGCCAGTTGCTGGAAGGCCGCAGCGGCGCGGTCGGCGAGGCGCTGCCGGTCGAGACCGTGCGTGCCACCATGCTTGCCCGCCTGACAATGTTGTCGGCCGGCGGATCGGGCCTCTCCCCGTCAGTCTTTGTCGCCTTGGCCGATGCGCTCAACGCCGGCGTCCATCCGGTGATGCCGTCGCTGGGCTCGATCGGCGCCGGCGACCTTGTGCTGATGACGGCGCTTGCTCGCCTGCTGATCGGCGAAGGTGAAGCCGACTATCAGGGAAGGCGCATGCCGGCGGTCAAGGCGCTGATGATGGCCCGCCTCGGCCCCATCGGCCTGGCGCCCAAGGATGGGCTGTCGCTGATCAACGCATCCGCCGTCTGCGCCGGCAGCGGCGCGCTTGTTGTCACGGACGCGCTGTCGGCTCTGGCCCAACAGCAGCAGGCTGGCGCGTTGACCATGGAAGGGATCGGCGCCAACCGCGCCATCCTCGATCCCCGCCTGCACATGGCGCGGCCGGCCGCCGGCCAGCAGGAAGCCGCCAAGGCGCTGCACGATCTTCTCGCCCGCGACGAAGCGCCGGCGCCCACCACCATACAGGATCCGCTGTCGATCCGCTGCATGCCCTCGATCCATGGCGCGCTGATCGAGGCGATCGGCCATGCAAGACGCGCCGTCGAGATCGAACTGAATGCCGCCGCCGACAATCCGCTGGTGCTGGGCGACGACGGTGTGGTGATGTCGACTGGCAACTTCCACACGGCGGCGCTGGCGCTCGCCTTCGAGACACTAGGCCTCGCAATCGCGCAATGCGCCGCCGCCAGTGCCGCCCGCTTCATCCAGCTCACCGGTTCGGGCCGCAACGGCCTGCCCAGGTACCTGTCGCCGGTCGGTGGCGCCTCAGCCGGCTTCGTGCCGCTGCAGAAGACGGCGACATCGATCCTGGCCGCCATCCGCCACAAGGCCAATCCGGTGATGCTCGACTTCCTGCCGGTTTCGGAAGGCGTCGAGGATCACGCCACGCAGACGCCGCTGGCGATATCGAAATGCGCGGACATGATCGCGCTGTGGCGCCGGCTGATCGCTTTCGAACTGATGGCCGCGGCACAGGCAATCGACTTGCGTGAAGGGTTGACGCTGGCGCCACGCACATCAGCTGTCCACACGGCGATACGCGCGCTCGTTCTGACGCTGAAGGAGGACCGGCCGCTCGGCGTCGATGCGGAAGCACTCCACGCCGCACTGGCCGGCAGTGCGTGGCAGCCGGCCTTATCCCCGGCCGACCTTGTCGAGGAACAGGCGTAGCTCGGCCGGATCCATGTGCACGATGTGCCGGTCCTCGGGATAGGCGCCGCTGTTGACGTCAGCAACATATTCGGAAAATGCCGCCACCCGTTCCGCCTGCAGCCGGTCATACTCGGCGGCGAAGTTGCGATAGACCTTGGAGTGGCGGGGCATGTGACCCCTGTTCTGGCCAAGGATGTCGTCGGCGAACAGATATTGCGCGTCGCAGCCCGTGCCCGCGCCCATCGACAGCATGATCAGCGACGTGCGCTCCGAGATCGCCTTGGCGACCTCGACCGGCACCACCTCGATCTCGGCGCCGATGGCGCCGGCCGCCTCCAGTTGCCTCACCGCCTCGAACACCTGCATGGCCGTGTCGGCGGACTTGCCGACCGCCTTGAAGCCACCTGTCCAGGTCGCGCGGGAAGGAATGAGGCCGACATGGCCGATGACGGGAATGGCATCGTCCGCCATCCGCTTGATGGTTGCGTAGCCGGCACTGCAATAGACCGCGTCGGCGCTTGCCTTATAGAGCCGGAAGGCCCAGCGGACGAAATCATCCGCGGTGCCGATTTCGAAGAAATTGTCGCCGGGCATGGTGAATAGGCTGGGTGCCGCATCGCGGTATTGTGGATTGAGCACCAGTTCGGGAGGCACCGAGACGATGTCGACCCCTGCCCGTTCGGCGGCCTCCGCCTCGTCCAGGGTCAGCACCCGCAGCATGGTCAGCTGCCGCTTGCCCTTCATGGCGCGCAAATCGGCGACGGTCGGTCTCTTTCGGCTCATTAAAACGTCCCTCTGTTGGTTACCATCGCGATGCCGATCGGTTGATCATGCCCCCGCTTCAGATCTGGATCATCACCTTACCGGCCTCGACCTTCACCGGATAGGTCGCGAGGTTGACGCAGACCGGCGCGCCCTTGGCCTGGCCGGTCTTGTAATTGAAGCGGCCATTGTGCTTCGGACATTCGATGATGTCGTCCATCACAAGCCCGTCGGCCAGATGCGCCTTTTCATGCGTGCAAAAACCATCGGTGGCGAAGAATTCGTCGTCCGGGGAGCGATAGATCGCGAAGCTCCGCCCACCATGGTCGAAGCGGATGACATCCTCTTCCTCGACATCGTCCACCGCGCAAGCTTCAACCCAATCGGCCATCTCAATCTCCTGCAACCATTCGGGATCGCTATTCGGCCGCCGCCGACATATCGACCTCGTGGAATTCGCCGCGATAAGGCCTCGCCGTCGGCGGCAATTCGCGCTTGAGGTAGTAATCCTCGTATTTCAGCTGCCTGAGCAGGACCGGCCAGACCTCGCGATAGGCATGCCACATCGAGGGATTGGGCGCGGGCAGATCATGCTTGATCAGTTCGTGCAGCCTGGGCAGCGCATGATAGGGCACCATCGGGAACATGTGGTGTTCCACATGATAGTTCATGTTCCAGTAGATGAACCGGCTGATCGGGTTCATGTAGACGGTGCGCGTGTTGAGCCGATGGTCGACGACATTGTCGGCCAAGCCGATATGCTGCAGCAGGCCGGTCGTCACCATGTGCCAGGTGCCGTAGAGGCGCGGCAGACCGATCAGCACCAGCGGTATCCATGACCTCAGCGCGATCGCGAGGGCGATTGTCGCCACATAGATCGCGACGTGCCAGCGGGCGGCGACCACGGCCTTATGCTGTTCCATCTCGGGGATATAGCTCTTCTCCTCGTCCGACAGCGTGCCGAATGCTTGGCGCACCAGCGTCGGCAGCGAATAGCGGAAATCGAGAATGCCGGTGAAGGCAAGCACGGCCTTCAACAGATCCGGCGGACGCATGACGGCGATCTCGGCATCGCGGCCGACGATGATGGTGTCGGTGTGATGGCGGGCATGGCTCCAGCGCCATTGCACGGGATTGCGCATCAGCATGAACGAGGCGATGTGGTAGACGACATCGCTCATCCAGCGCGTACGGAAGGCCGTGCCATGGCCGCATTCGTGCCAGCGCGAGTCGCTCGACGAGCCGTAGAGCACGCCGTAGACGAACAGGAACGGCACCATCCACCACGAACCCCAGAACCAGACGATACCGGCGGCCGAACCGACGATCGCGACAATCCAGATGACGGTGTCGCGGATCGCCGGCCCGTCGGAACGCTGCATCAGTTCCTTCATCGCCTTGCGCGGGACGTCGGTGTGGTACCATTCGGCCGAGGCAAGCCCGGTCTCGATCGCCGCCCTGGTGCTTTCGCCGACAAGGCTGTAGTCGCGCTTTTTTGCCATCGTCGTCACACTGACCTCCAACCGTCGCGCACCGCTGGCAATCCGGTCCGCCCGCCGGAGGGTTTGCTTTGGATAAATGTCGCACTCATGTCCTGCCGGCCAGTCTTGGAAAGTTTCCGGAAGGCTGAGGATAATCCTGCGCGGGCTGTCGGGCGATAGCCGCGATCCTGGCTTCGGCCGCTGCGATCTCACCGGCGCCATCGAGAACCCGGAACACCGCGTCGTACGCCCGGCTTTCGCCATGCTCCAGCCAGATCATCTCGCCGCGCTCGCGGGCGGCGAGATCACCGAGCACGTGGTGGGTCGATGGCTCTATGCCCAGCGCGTACTGCCCGGCCTGGAAATTCTGCCACTGATAGGCACACGGCAACTGGTCCTTGCGCGTCACCAGTTCGAGACCGAGCCCAATTCGGTCGTTGACGACGGCCACCGGCACTTCGCCATGGGCATCGGCAGCCATCTCATGCTGCCAGACCTGCTCGCTGAAGCTTGGTTGCGGCGCCGGCGCCGAGCGATAGCCGACCCCCTGTGCCTCGTAGCGCTCGCCGGCATGGCCGGCCCAGACGACGTCGCGGATCGGCGCCAGATAGCGGGAGCCCTCATCGAGCAAGGGATGGCTGATATTGACGTGGTAGAAATACATATGCGGGGTGCGGTTGAAGCCGTGATTGACGACGCGGTCGGAAAGCCGGATTTCGTTGCCGCCGACATCGGCCTCGATGCGCCGGATGAGATGCAAATCCTCGCCAAACACCGTCGACTGCTGGACGAGCCCTTCGGACCACAGCACGCAACGGTCGCCGTCCCAACGCTCCCCATAACCCGTAAGCCGCGCCGGGATCGTACCGACACGGCCATGCAGCGAATGGAGCACTGTCTTCCTGCCCGGATAATTGTAGTTGTCGGCCGGCACGTCCTCACGGGCCAGAATATGGTCGAGCCCACAAGTGACCAGCAGGCCGGAGAAAGAGCGCGCCCAGGCCAGCCCCCCTTCCCCTTCATACTCATGCAGAACAGGGTTGCGAAAACCACTCGGCGAATGCCAGCCGATCGCCTGCCCCCTATAGTCGCAATCGGCGATATCGAGCGCCCGGTCGACCAGCGCGGTGAAGCGCAGGCCCGAGCCGGTGCGGAATTCGAGCATGCGGATGCCGCGCTCCACACCGTCGCCGAGCGTCATCAGCCGCACGCCGGCGAATTGCGACAGCATGCCTGATCGCTCGGCCACTTGCCGGCGCGACAGCGTCTTGCCGTAAAGCTCTACCATGCGACGCCCTTCACTTTGCCCTCGCCTCCTTGAGCAAGGCCGACATGTCGGCGCCGGTGATGATGCTCTCCACTGTCAGCAGATCGGTGTCGGCGACCGTCTGTTCGGCGACGATCTCGCCCCGCCGCATGACGACGATGCGGTCGGCGACCTGGAAGACATGGTGGATGTTGTGGGTGATGAGCAGCACCGAATGGCCGGCGTCGCGCACCTCCTTGACGAAACGCAGCACGCCGTGGGTTTCCTCGACGCCGAGATTGTTGGTCGGCTCGTCGAGGATGATGACCTTGGCTGCAAACTGCATGGCGCGCGAGATGGCGATCGACTGACGTTCGCCGCCCGACAACGTCGAGACCAGCGCGTCGGCGTCGAGTTTTTTGGAAATGCCAACGCGTTTCAGCAATTCGGAAGCGGCCTTGCGCAGTTTCGCGAGATCTAGCGGCGCGAACACGCCGAGCCAACCGAAATTGACCGGCTCGCGGCCGAGGAAAAGATTGCGCGCGATGCTGAGGTCCGGCGCCAGCGACGTATCCTGGTGGATGGTCTCGATGCCGAGGTCCATCGCATCGCGCGTCGAGCGGATCGAGACCTTCTCGGCACGCACAAAGATATCGCCCCGGTCGACAGGGAACACGCCCGAGATCGCCTTGATCAGCGTCGATTTGCCCGCACCATTGTCGCCAAGCAGCGCCACCACCTCGCCTTCCCGCAGTGTCAGCGAGGCATTCTTCAGCGCCCGCACGCTGCCGAAGGACTTTTGCAGGTTCTGCAGCCGAAGTACTTCTTGCATCATCGTCAGCCCCTTGCGGCGTTCTTCTGCAGCAAAGCGTGCAGGATGAGCATGGCGAGGATGATAAGGCCGACAAAGATGTTGTAGGCGAGCCCCGGCACGCCAATCAGCACGATGCCGTTGCGGATGGCACGCAGCATCAGCGCGCCGACGATTGTGCCGAGGATCGTGCCGCGTCCGCCGGTCAGCGCCGTGCCGCCGACCACCACCATGGCGATCACCTCCAGCTCATAGCCGGTGCCGGCCACCGGCGAGGCGGCCGAGATGCGGAAGGCGCTGATCATGCCGGCAAGGCCGGCCAGCACCGAGGTCGCGATGAACAGCCAGATCTTCACGGTGTCGGCGGGAACGCCGCGCGCCACCGCCGCGTTGCGATTAGAACCGATGGCGCTGATCCAGTTGCCGAGCTTGGCGTAACGCAGGATGTAGATGGCAAACAGCGACAGGCCGATGAACCACCACAGCGAGGTATAGAAGCGGAACGAACCGATGTTGAAGCTGCCGGCGAGCAGCGTCACGAAGAGGCCCGGCTGGTCCCAGGATTTCAGCGGAAAGCCTTGCGTGATGTAGAGCGCTGCCCCGCGCACGACGAGCAGCATCGACAGCGTCACCAGGAAGGAGGAGATGCCGATCTTGGTGACGATCAGCCCGTTAATCGCGCCGATCGCGATGCACAGCACGAGTCCGGCCAGAAGCGCGACGCCGATATCCATCCCGCCATTCTGCACCAGCAGCATCACCACCACTGGCGCCAGTCCAAACACAGCGCCTACCGAAAGATCGAATTCGTCTGCCGTCAAAAGCAGTGTCATGCCGAGCGCGATGATGCCGAGCTCGGGCAGGAATGCCATCATGTTGGAGATGTTGAGCGGCGACAGGAAATTGGCGTCGGCGACAGCGAACACCGCCAGCAAAATGATGAGGATGACGAAGGAGGAGAATTGCGGCGAGCGCATCAGGCGCGATCTGCCCTTCACTCTCGGCGCATCGTCTTCTGCGGCAATTGTCATGACTGCTTGGACCATGCTTGAAAGACGCCCGTCGCCTTCGCAGCGGGCGCTGGTTTTCTCATTTCTTGTCGTAGAGTTTCAGGATCGGCTCGACGCTGGAGGCGTCGTAGAGACCGAAAGTGTGGACGTCGTAGCCGATCGGCTCGCCAGAGGCGGCAAGCCCGAGCAGCGCCACCGGCATGAAGCCTTGCGCCGACGGGTACTGCCAGGCGGCGGCGTTGACGAAGCCGTCCTTGACGGCCTGCGCCGTCTCCTTGGAATTGCCCCAGCCGACGACCGGGATCTTGCCTGCCGGCACACCGGCGCCATCGAAGACGCGCTTGACGCTAGCCGCCACGGAATCGCCGAGCGCGATGATCGCCGGCGGATTGTTGGCGACCATGTAGTCGGTCATCTTGGCGATGATGCCAGCCGGATCGGTGCCGCAGTCGACCACGTCATATTTGATCCCCAACGGATCGAAAACACTGGCGATGCCCTCGGTCTCGAGTTGCTGGTAGCTGGCGCCGGGAACCTCGACCGGCAGGAAGACCTTGTCGCCCTGCTTCACCATCTTGTGGTCCACCAGATATTTGGCCCAGGTGACGCCGGCTTCCCTGAGGTCGGCCCCGACATAGGCCTGCCGTCCTGTCGCCGGATCGTCGGTGTTGAAGAACACGATCGGGATGCCGGCGGCCTTTGCCGCTTTCACCTCTTCGGTCCACAGGCCGGGCTGCGCCGACGTCGTGGCGATGCCGTCGGGCTTGGCGGCGAGTGCCGAGTTGAAGGCCTCTTTTTGCGCCGCCATGTCGCCGCCGCTGAAGGAGATCTTGCAGGTCACCTTGAGCTGGTCGCAGGCCTTGGTCGCGCCGGCGTTCCAGTCGATCCAGAACGCATCCGACGGACCGCCATGCGACAAGAGATAGAAGATCTTCTGGCCGTCCTGCGCCTGCGCCGCCGTGCCAAGGGCAATGCCGGCGAGCACTGTCGCGGCGGCGGCCAATTTCAAAGCGAATTTCAACATTCTTTCCTCCCTTGTTTGAAGCCGCGCCGCCATGCACCGGCGGCGCGGCCGGCCATCACAGGCCGTTGGCGCGGAATTTCCCATCGAGGAATGTCTTGGCGCGCGGTACGTCGTCCTCCGACAGATGCTCGATGATCACGGGGATGTTCGGATGCTTCTCGGCCAGCCGCTGGAGATAGAGGTCGTAGTTCAGCGACCCGAGGCCGGGCGCCGGCAGTTCGATCTCGCCGACGCCGCGGAAGGTGTGGCTTTCCATCGCGTCGGCGTCGCCGATGTCGGCATGCTTCTCCGACTTGTCGTCGCCCGAGCGCTTGACGTCCTTGGCGTGCGCGATCTTGATCTTGTCGGTCAGCGTGTCGAACACCTGGTTCAGGATCTGATCCATCCGGTCGATGTTGTGGGTCTCGAAATAATTAGTCGGATCCATCAGCAGGCCGAGGCCGGGATGGTCGACCTGCGCGAACATCTTGACCGTCTCCTCGACCGAGCCGACGACGTTGTTGACATAGGTTTCGAGCAGGAAAACCGCGCCGTGGTCATAGGCCGTCTGGGCAAGGTCCGCGATCACCTTGCGGCACTCCTCGAACCCTTCCTCGGTCTTGTTCTTGGGGTGATGCACCCAGTCGGATTCGGTGTTGTAGGTGCCGGTTTCCGAAATCACGTAAGGCGAGCCGAACTCGCGCGCATTGCGGATGATCTCCTTGAGATAGCCGACGCGCTTCTCGCGCTCGGCCTTGTCGGGATGAATGATGTTGGTGTAGCCCGACACGCAGCAGACCGGCAGGTTGTGGTCGCGGAAGACGTCGCGCACCTGCTTGGCCTTGTCCTTGGTGATCTGGCCGGCCGACAGGTCGACATCCCTGAAATGCAGGTCGAGCTGCACCGTGTTGAAACCGAGCCCCCGGATTTTCTTCGCCGTCTCTTCGAGACCGTACGGGAAATAGCCCGTGAAAATGCCTGCCTGCATCATGATGTGAATTCCTCCCAGTAAGCGATTCAGTTGCCAGTGATTTCAGCTGCCGGTGATTTTCAGCTGATCGAGTTTGTCGAGATTTCGGAGAGCTTGACGGTGCGGCCCGACGCGATCGAGCGGTAGCCCGCCTCGACCAGCGCCATGGTCTTGACGTTGTCGGCGACGGTGAGCGCCGGCGGCGTGCCGGTCTTCACCGCGTACTGCAACTGCTCCATCACGCCGATGAAGGCATGCGGGAACCACATCGTCTCCCAGCTCGGGCTGATCCATTCGCCGCCGGTCGTCTCGGCCGAGGCGTATGTCAGTGTCGAGGCAGCACCCGTCGGCCAGCCGATCGTACCCTTGGCGACGCCCTTGGTGCCGTCGACACGCCAGTTGATGTGCTGATCGTCCTTGTAGCCGCCCTGGCGCGGACCCGACCATACGTCCTCCAGCGACACAGCGAGCACGCCGGACGGGAAGCGCAAGGTCGAGACGGTGATGCCGTCGGAATGGTCGAACGCCGTGCGCGGATCCTTACGCGTCAGCGTCGTGATCTCGTCGGGATCACCGAACAGGAAGCGCAGCACGTCGAGGTGATGCACGCTCATATTGGCGAGTGTCAGCCGGTCGTAGCCCTGAAGGAAGGTCTGCCAGTGCGGGATGGCATGCATGTCGATCTGCGCGAAGACGATGTCGCCCAGCGCGCCGCTGTCGATGATCTGCTTCAGCACGCGCATCGACTGGTCGTAGCGCATGTTCTGGTTGACCGAGAGGATCTTGCCGGCCTTCGCCGCCTCGTCGCGCAGCCTGACGGCTTCCTCGACCGACAGCGCCAATGGCTTTTGGGCCAGGATCCCTTTGATGTGGCTCTGCTTCAGTGCATGGCGGATCAGCGCCGGCTGCTGGTCGGGCGGAAAGGCGAGGTCGATGATCTCGACGTTTGCGTCCTCGATCAGCTGTTCGGGCGTATCGTGGACGGTCGGGATGCTCCAACGGTCGGCGACCTTTTGCGCATTCGCCTTGGTGCGCGAGGCGATCGCCACCACCGGGAATCCCGCCTCCTTGTAGGCAGCCAGATGGCATTCGGCCATGATCATGCCGGCGCCGACGCAGCCGATCCGGTATTCCTTCGTGCGGACCTTCACGTCCGGCTCGAAGCCCTTGTTTGTCATGCCTTCCTCCCGAAATCCTGTCCTCGCGGCCGCATTCATCTTGCCAACGCGCCTCCGTCCTGTCCGAAATAATGCACCCGTGCCGGCTCGCAGGATATTGCCACCATCGCGTCAGGCCTGATGTCAGGCTGGCCGCGCAGCAAGGCCTTCAGCCGCGCCTGCCCGACGGCGAGCGTCACCACGGTGTAGCCGCCAAGCGGCTCGACCTCGAACACCCGCGCCGGGCGACCCGAGCCGCCATCCGCCCACGGCTTGACCCTGATGTCTTCCGGCCTGAGTCCGATCTCGACGGCATCGGCGGGAGCCGTCTTGTCGGCAATGCGGATCACGCCTTCAGCGGCTTCGACACTGCCCTCGCCACGAACGGATTTGAGGATGTTCATGACAGGCGAACCGAGCAGCCGCGCCACATAGGTGCTGGCCGGGCGGTCATAGATCTCGACCGGCGCGCCGATCTGCCTGATACGGCCATTGTCCAGGATGGCGATGCGGTCGGCGATCGACATCGCCTCTTCCTGGTCGTGGGTGACATAGATCAGCGTCTTGCCGAGCTCGCGCTGGATGCGCTTCAGCTCGACGCGCGTTTCCTCGCGCAACCTTGCGTCGAGCGCCGAGATCGGATCGTCCATCAGATAGGCATTGGGATCGCGCACCAGCGCACGCGCGATCGCCACGCGCTGCCGCTCGCCGCCCGAAAGCTGCGCCGGCGGCTTGTGCAGGATGTGGCCGATATGCAGCTTGGCCGCGACGTCAGCGACGCGTTTCTTAATATCGAGATCGGCGACCCGGCGCTCGACCAGCGGGAAACGGACATTGTCGAGCGCGCTCATATGCGGGAACAGCGCCAGGTTCTGGAACACCATGGCGACATTGCGTTCGGCCGGCGACACCGTGTTGACCGGCTTGCCGCCGATCAGGATTTCGCCGGCATCCGGCGTCTCCAGCCCGAGCACCAGACGCAGGATCGTCGACTTGCCCGACAGCGGCGGCCCGAAGAAGCAGAAGAACTCGTTGTCGTTGACCGTGAACGAGGCGTCATCGACGGCAAGCGTCGTGCCGTAGCGTTTGGTGACATTGCGGAAGGCGATGTCGGCCATGGTTCAGCCCGCTCTCATCGCAACGCCGCTGGCGGCGTCGAAGACGCGCACCGATGACGCCGCGGGTGCGACGACCGCGGTTTGCCCGATCGATAACCCGACATCATTGTCGAACACCGCTTTCACGGCGCCCTCGCCCTGGCCGAGATGAACGATGGTGCGCGCGCCGATGCGCTCGACGAAGGTGACATGCATTGCCAGCCCGCGCCCGTCTTGCGCCAGGGTCACCTCTTCCGGCCGGAAGCCGTAGAGAACCTCGCCGCGTGCGCCGCGCAAGCTGGCCGCCAGGTCGTCCGGCAGCGGCGGTGTGACACCCAGCGGCCCGAGATCGACGACCAGACCCCGGTCACTCTCCGCCGGCCTGCCCTTGAGCAGATTCATGCCCGGCGCGCCGATGAAACGGGCGACGAAGACATTGGCCGGATTGTTGTAGACCTCGAGCGGCGTGCCGACCTGCTGCAGCACGCCGTGGTCCATGACGGCGATGCGGTCGGCCATGGTCATGGCTTCGAGCTGGTCGTGGGTGACGTAGACCATGGTCTGCCTGAACTGGCGCTGCAGCTGTTTCAGCTCGGTGCGCATGACCGCGCGGAAGGCCGCGTCGACATTGGACAGCGGCTCGTCGAGCAGGAAGATCGCCGGCTCCATGATCGCCGACCGGCCGATCGCCACGCGCTGCAATATGTTGACCGAGAGCCGGTCGGCCCTGCGGTCGAGCAGCGGCGTCAATTGCAGCAGCTCGGCGATCGCGCCGACGCGGCGGTCGATCTCGGCCTTGGCGGCACCGCGCATCCTCGGTCCGTAGGCAAGATTCTGGCGCACTGTCATGTGGGTGAAGATGGCATAGTTCTGGAACACGAAACCGACGCCGCGCCGGCCCATCGGCACGCCGGCCATGTCGCGCTCGCCAAACAGGATCTTGCCGCTGGTCGGCTCCTCCATGCCGGCGATCATGTTCATCGTCGTCGACTTGCCGCAGCCGGACGGACCAAGCAACGCCATGAACTCGCCGTCGGCGATATCGAGGTCCATCGTCTTCAGCGCCGCGAAGTCGCCGAATGTCTTGGTGAGGTGCTTGAGCTGGATCGTGCTCATCAGGCAACCTCACGATTGCGTTGAATCAGTTTAAGAGCTGATTGGGCGTTGGTCCCGCGCCACCGTAACGACCGCCTGTGGTGCTCGCCCTTCGAGGGCCCGCATGAGACCTGCGGCGTT
>NZ_JAPYKP010000021.1:0-61370 GCF_037179725.1 Mesorhizobium sp. Cs1321R2N1
TGAAGCCATTATCGCCGATTGGCGTCGCGAGATCGCGGCGGTTGGCGAGCAAGCCAAGGCGATGCCGGACCGGGGCATCCCCAAGCCAGCGGCACGGCCGGAGGTGGCGGCGAGCGAAACGGCGGTGGACCCCGCGACCGAGCGGTCTTTGTCGAGCGATGCTCCGGGCACGGCTCAGGCGCGCGCGGCGGCAAACGAAGCGCATGCGGTCCGTCCCGCGATTCTTTCCGAACATACCGGCCGGCAGGTTGCTGCCGCCTTCGGCGAGCTGTCCGACGCCTTTGCAAGCCGCAGCAAGAAGACATTCGACGAGATGGCCGAAGAAATGCTGCGGCCGATGCTGCAGGATTGGCTCGACAACAATCTGCCGACGCTGGTCGAAAGGCTGGTGCGCGAAGAGATCGAGCGCGTGGCACGCGGGGCGCAATAGCGTCCAGGCTTCCATTCCAGAAGAAACGTCGCCGTCGAGGCGGCGTTTCTCGTTGCGGCGCGATCAGCCGCTGGTCGCCGAACTGGCAAAGGCGATCAAATTGCCGTCGGGGTCGCCAACAATGAAGGTGCAGCAGCCCCAGGGCTCGGTTCGCAACGATGCCTTACGGCCGTCCGTTGAAATGAACAGGGCCGCGCCTATCTGCTTGTGATGATCCCGGGCGGCCCTCGCGGTTGACTTGACCAAGACCTTCCGATTTACACCGAACCAGCAAAATCCCGACAGCGCGGACCGTTCCCATGCTTGAAAAGACCTACGACGCCAAGACCGTCGAGCCGAAGATCGCCAGGGTGTGGGAGGAAGCCGATGCGTTTCGGGCTGGCGCTGGGGCGGAGGAGGGGGCCGAGGCCTTCACCATCGTCATTCCGCCGCCCAATGTCACCGGCTCGCTGCATATGGGCCATGCGCTCAACAACACGCTGCAGGACATCCTGGTGCGCTTCGAGCGCATGCGTGGCAAGAACGTCCTGTGGCAGCCCGGCATGGACCATGCCGGCATCGCCACGCAGATGGTGGTCGAGCGCCGGCTGATGGAAAAGCAGATCCATCGCCGCGATCTCACCCGCGAAGAATTCATCGAGAAGGTGTGGGAATGGAAGGCCGAATCGGGTGGGTTGATCTTCAACCAGCTGAAACGTCTCGGTGCCTCCGCCGACTGGTCGCGCGAACGCTTCACCATGGACGAGGGCCTGTCGAAGGCCGTGCTCGAAGTGTTCGTCACGCTCTATAAGGAAGGGCTGATCTACAAGGACAAGCGCCTTGTGAACTGGGACCCGAAACTGTTGACCGCAATCTCCGATCTCGAGGTCGAGCAGCAGGAGGTCAACGGCAATCTCTGGCATTTCCGCTATCCGATCGAAGGCGCGGCCTTCGATCCGGAGAACCCGAAAACCTTCATCATCGTGGCGACGACTCGTCCCGAGACGATGCTGGGCGACACGGCTGTCGCGGTGAATCCCGACGACGAGCGGTTCCAGCATCTCATCGGCAAGAACGTCGTCCTGCCGATCGTCGGGCGCAAGATACCTGTCGTGGCCGACGAGTATTCCGATCCGGAAAAGGGGTCCGGAGCGGTCAAGATCACGCCGGCGCATGATTTCAACGACTTCGAGGTCGGCAAGCGCCACAAGTTGCCGGCGATCAACATCCTCACCGTCGAAGCCGCCATCAAGCTCAGGGATAATGAGGACTTCCTCGCCGGCCTCGAGGTGACGCCGGTGCGTCAGGCGGTATGGGACGAACTCGACGGCCTCGACCGTTTCGTCGCGCGCAAGAAGATCGTCGAACTGATGGAGGCGGGCGGCTTCCTCGACAAGGTCGAGCCGCATCGCCACGCGGTGCCGCATGGCGACCGCGGCGGCGTGCCGATCGAACCGTTCCTCACCGAACAGTGGTATGCCGATGCGGCCGAACTCGCCAAGCCGGCGATCGCCTCGGTGCGCGAAGGTCGTACCAACTTCGTCCCGAAAAATTGGGAAAAAACCTATTTCGACTGGATGGAGAACATCCAGCCCTGGTGCATTTCACGCCAGTTGTGGTGGGGACATCAGATTCCGGCCTGGTATGGGCCGGACGGGCGCGTCTTCGTCGAGAAGACCGAGGAAGAGGCGCTGAGTGCGGCGATCGAATATTATTTGGCTCTGGAAGGGCCATGGAAGGCCTGGGTCGAGGACAAGCTCGAGAATTTCAAGCCGGGCGAGATACTGATCCGCGACGAGGATGTGCTCGACACCTGGTTTTCGTCGGCGTTGTGGCCGTTCTCGACGCTTGGCTGGCCGGACCAGACACCGGAACTGAAAACCTATTACCAGACCGACGTGCTGGTCACCGGCTTCGACATCATCTTCTTCTGGGTTGCCCGCATGATGATGATGGGCCTGCACTTCATGGACGAGGAACCGTTCCACACCGTCTATGTCCATGCGCTGGTGCGCGACAAGAACGGCGCCAAGATGTCGAAGTCGAAAGGCAACGTCATCGACCCGCTCGATCTCATCGACGAATATGGCGCCGACGCATTGCGCTTCACCCTGACCGTGATGGCGGCGCAGGGGCGCGACGTGAAGCTCGACCCGGCGCGCATCGCCGGCTACCGCAATTTCGGCACCAAGCTGTGGAACGCGACGCGCTTTGCCGAGATGAACGAAGTCGCGCGCAATGACGATTTCTGGCTGAACGACGCCAAGCTGGCGGTCAACCGCTGGATCCTGACCGAGTTGACGCGCGCCGCGCGCGAGATCACCGACGGCATCACCTCGTACCGCTTCAACGAGGCGGCTGGAGCGGCCTACCGCTTCGTCTGGAACCTGTTCTGCGACTGGTATCTGGAACTGCTGAAGCCGGTGTTCATGGGCACGGACGAGGCGGCCAAGGCTGAAAGCCGCGCCTGCGTCGCCTTCGTGCTCGACGAGATCTACAAGCTGCTTCATCCGATGATGCCATTCATGACCGAAGAGTTGTGGGCGCAGACGGCGGGCGAGGGTAAGGAACGGGCATCGTTGCTGTGCCATGCCGCATGGCCGTCGCCGGATTTCGAGGACGCGGAAGCTGCCGCCGACATCAACTGGCTGGTCGATCTCGTCTCCGGCATCCGCTCGGTGCGCTCTGAGATGAACGTGCCGCCGGCGGCCATTGCGCCGCTCGTGGTGGTCGGCGCCAACGACGTGACGCGCGAACGACTGGTTCGCGAGGAGTCCGCGATCAAGCGGCTGGCGCGCGTCGGCGACATCTCGCTCGCCGATGCGGCACCCAAGGGGTCGGCGCAGATCGTGCTCAACGAGGCGACGATCTGCCTGCCGCTTGGCAGCCTGATCGACCTCACGGCGGAGGCCGTGCGGCTGCAAAAGGAACTGGTCAAGGTGACCGAGGAAATCGCGCGCCTGCACAAGAAGCTGTCGAATGAGAAATTCGTCGCCAGCGCGCCGGCCGGGATCGTCGAAGGCGAACGGGAAAAGCTCGCAGAATATCGCGACGCGCAGGACAAGCTTTCGGTGGCGCTGACCAGGGTTCGTGACGCCGGCTGAAGGGCAGATTCGGGAGATTTTAGCGCCCTCTAAAATGGGCGGTCTCGTGCCTCGAAAACCGGCATTCCGTTGCGTTAATGTTGACGTAAACGGAAGTTTTTGCCCCATTGTTGCCATAATGTAACAATGGGACCGCAGACCGCTTAAATCGGCCTTTTTTGAGCCTTTCCGGTCGCTTTTTCCTTTTTTTGGAGCGATGAACCTCACCAAAGACCGTTTTTTGGGGTCGCGGCGTCCGGCCTGCATTTTGCCCGAAATACGTTGGGCGAACATGTACATGTACGCCCAACGTATTCGTTATTGCACCGTTAACGTGAATTGGTTCTAGCTTGATCCACTAGTTATTCGGGGAGGACATCCATGAACAATTCGCGTCTGAAAGCACTGCTGGGGGCGGGGTGCTTTTCGCTGGCCTTGATGGGCTCGGTTATGCATCCGGCGCATGCCGGCGGTCTGGAGCGCGGCGGCTACGATATTGACCTGCTGTTCGATCCGGCGCCATTCACTACGGAAGCTGAAGCGACCTATGTGATGCCAGATCGCAAGTATGAGAATGCGCGTGGTCCGGGCGGAGCAAATCTCGGCTTGGGCACCTCAGCCGATGGTGCCGAGGGTTATTGGGTTCCGCGCATTGGGGCCAAGGTCCAAGTTTTGCAAGGCGTCGATTGCATGGTCGACTATTCGCAACCCTGGGGCGCGCACACAGCGCCAGGTATATGGAACGGAGCGCTCTCCAATATCGAAACCGATATCAAGAGCGACAACTACGCAGGTACCTGCTCCTACAAGATGGATGCCGGCAAGGGCCAACTCCGCTTTATCGGCGGTTTGTTCTACCAGGATATTTCGGGCTTTAAGGAAAGCCTGGTGAATGTTTTTCCGGCACTGACGGGTCGTGTCGACCTGAAAACCAGCGGCTGGGGCTGGCGCGCGGGAATTGCTTACGAAATCCCCGACATCGCGTTGCGCGCAAGCTTGGTCTACAACTCGAAAGTCAAGCTCGACAATATCGAGGGAACACTGGATCTCACCAGTATCGGCAGGGGTATTACCCCCATCTACGGCTCAACGCAGTACATGCCTGATACCCTGGAGTTGAAACTTCAGTCAGGCATCGCGCCCGGCTGGCTCGCCTTTGGCTCGGTCAAGTGGGTCAACTGGAGCCTGCTGCAAAGCGTTCCGATCTGCCCGGTGGGTTTCCCCGCTTCGTCATGCTTCACCGGTTCGCCGGCCGCGGTGACTTCGCTCGATCTGATGTATCGTGACGGCTGGACCGTCACAGGCGGTCTGGGCCACAAGTTCAACGATCAGTGGAGTGCCGCCGGCCAGCTTTCGTGGGATCGTGGCACCTCGCATGGCTATGGCGCGCAGACTGATACATGGACGCTGGGTGGTGGCGTGGCCTATACGCCGTCGCCGAGCGTCGAAATTCGTTTGGCGGGAGCGGTCGGCGTGTTGACCAGCGGTCACTCAGGAGAATTGGCCGGTGAAAACGGCTATATTGCCGGCGAGGATGCCAGCTACGACTTCGGCAACGATCTGGTCACGGCAATTTCCGGTGGCGTAAAGATAAAGTTCTAAACTATTGAATATTATTGGAAAGGGCCGGGCGTTGCCCGGCCTTTTCATTTAAGCCGACATCACTGGTATGTCCGGTGCCCAAGCGCCGTTGCATATAAGCCGCACTCTCGGCCGTCTCGCGCAATTGTGACGTTTCAGCAACACTTTCTGAACAACCCCTCCGCTAAGGGGCAGGCCGAGGAAATTGCCTATTTCCCGCCATAAACCCGGCGCACCTCGATCTTGTCCCGGGACATGCGTCAAAAGGCTCGGCGATGGGACAGGCCGCACCGCCCGCGGCAAGGATGAGAATGGACGCCAAGGTCATTTCAAAGGCTAAGCTCCCTAGCCGCCATGTGACTGTCGGTCCGGCGCGTGCGCCGCACCGGTCCTATCTCTATGCCATGGGCTTGTCGGCGGCCGAGATCGCGCAGCCGCTGGTCGGCGTCGCGTCCTGCTGGAACGAAGCAGCACCCTGCAACATCTCGCTGATGCGCCAGGCGCAGGTGGTCAAGAAGGGCGTCGCAGCCGCCAACGGCACGCCGCGCGAGTTCTGCACCATCACCGTCACCGATGGCATCGCCATGGGCCACCAGGGCATGAAGTCGTCCCTGGTGTCGCGCGAGGTCATCGCCGATTCGGTCGAGCTCACGATGCGCGGCCATTGCTACGATGCGCTGGTCGGCCTCGCCGGCTGCGACAAGTCGCTGCCCGGCATGATGATGGCCATGGTGCGGCTCAACGTGCCGTCGATCTTCATCTATGGCGGTTCGATCCTGCCCGGCAGCTATCGCGGCCGCCAGATCACGGTGCAGGATGTGTTCGAGGCGGTCGGCCAGCACTCGGTCGGCACGATCGACGATGCCGAGCTGCTTGAAATCGAGCAGGCCGCCTGTCCGTCGGCCGGTTCCTGCGGCGCCCAGTTCACCGCCAACACCATGGCCACCGTCGCGGAGGCAATTGGCCTCGCGCTGCCCTATTCCTGCGGCGCACCGGCGCCCTACGAAATGCGCGACCGTTTCAATTTCGCCTCGGGCGAAAAGATCATGGAGCTGATCGCGAAAAACATCCGCCCGCGCGACATCGTCACGCTGAAGGCGCTGGAAAACGCGGCGACCGTGGTTTCGGCCACCGGCGGCTCGACCAATGCGGCACTGCATCTGCCGGCGATCGCGCATGAGGCGGGGATCAAGTTCGACCTGTTCGACGTGGCGAAAATCTTCGAGAAGACGCCCTACATCGCCGACCTCAAGCCAGGCGGCAAATATGTCGCCAAGGACATGTTCGAGGCAGGCGGCATCCCGCTGCTGATGAAGACGCTGCTTGACCACGGCTATTTGCATGGCGATTGCCTGACGGTCACTGGCCGTACTTTGGCCGAAAATATGGAGCACGTTGCCTGGAATGAACACCAGGATGTGGTCCGCCCGGCCAACAGACCTATTACCCAAACCGGCGGTGTCGTGGGGTTGAAGGGAAACCTTGCCCCCGAAGGCGCGATCGTGAAGGTCGCGGGCATGGCGGAGTTGAAATTCTCCGGCCCGGCGCACTGCTTCGATTCGGAAGAGGAATGTTTTGAGGCGGTGACGAACCGCGCCTATCAGGAAGGCGAGGTTCTGGTCATCCGCTATGAAGGACCGCGCGGCGGCCCGGGCATGCGCGAGATGCTGTCGACGACGGCGGCACTCTACGGCCAGGGCATGGGCGGCAAGGTGGCGCTGATCACCGATGGCCGTTTCTCGGGCGCGACACGCGGCTTCTGCATCGGCCATGTCGGGCCGGAAGCGGCGGTGGGCGGCCCGATCGGTCTCATCAGGGATGGCGACGTGATCACGATCGACGCGGTGAACGGCACGATCGAGGTGGCGCTGTCCGAGAGCGAGCTGGCGGCGCGAGCGAAGACATGGAAGGCGCGCACGACCGACTATCAGTCTGGCGCGATATGGAAATACGCACAAACCGTAGGGTCCGCCAGGGATGGCGCGGTCACCCATCCGGGCGGTGCGAAAGAAACACACTGCTATGCGGATATCTGAGTTGTTGAAGTCAACACCAGAGTTGTTGAGGTCATCCGTCCTTTCGGCACTGGTCGCGGTTGCGATCTTTGGCGCCGTGGACCAGGCCATGGCCTTCGACGACAAGGTCTTCGACGACAAGACCGGCGTGAAGCCGCAGTCGAGCCCCTGGGCGGTGTTCCAGTTCGGTTTCTCCGCCTACAAGAGTGGCCACAAGGAGCAGGCCGCCGAGGCCTATAAATACGCCGCCGAAAACGGCCAGATCGGCGCCACCTGGAAGCTTGCCCGCATGTATGCCGAAGGCGACGGCGTGGCCCGCGACGATTATGAGGCGTTCAAGTTCTTCTCGGAGATCGTCGACCAGGACGTCGAGCCCGGCTCTCCGGAAGAAAGCTACGTCTCCGACGCTCTGGTGGCGCTCGGCGACTATCTGCGCACGGGCATTCCAGGCAGCCCGGTCACCGAGAACGAGGTAGCGGCGCAGGAATACTACATGCGCGCCGCCGCCAACTACCGCAATCCGAACGCCCAGTTCGAGATGGGCCAGATGTTCCTGAAGGGCGAGGGCGGCGTGAAGGCCAGCGTCAAGCAGGCCGGGCGCTGGTTCCAGCTCGCCGCCGAGAAGGGCCATGCCGGCGCACAGGCGACGCTTGGCCACCTGTTGTTCCAGAGCGGCAAGATCGTGCGCGGCCTGGCGATGATGACCGCGGCCCTCGAGCGTGCGTCGCCGGCCGATCAGCCCTGGATCCGCGGCATGCAGGAAGAGGCGTTCGCCGCGGCCGGCGAAGCCGACCGCCGCACCGCGATCTCGCTGGCGGACGATATCCTGACCAAGGGCAACAACACCGATCAGTAGGCTCTTTCTCCCGTCACCATGCGACGAGCGGAGGAGCGATCCGTGTAGCGGACGAAAAGCCAACTGCTTGGCTTTTCGAGCGACAAACGCCAGCAAGGCACTGAGGGGCAGCGTCGGCCTATCAAGGCTCGTCTCGACCTGAAGGCGAGGCAATCCAGAAGAAAATCAGTTTTCGGTCGGTTCCGTCGGCACCATGCTCGGCGCGGGTGTGGAGATCGGCGTGACGTGCACGTGCGGCGCCATGGTGTTTGCGGGGCAGCTATCGCCGACCTTGGTCCAGGATGTGTTGTTGAGCACCATGTCGCAGCGAGCCAAATGACTCTGATCGGCGACCGTCAGGCAGGCGACCTGGCCGACCGGATAGGATTTTCCATTGGCAAGACATTCCTGCGCGGCGAGGGCCGGCACGATCGCGACCGTGGCGAATGCCAAGCCGATCGGACAAAGAGCAAATCGAATGGCCATGGGAACCCCGGCCGCCATGATGATCTCCCATCATGCGTCGGAATGTGGCGATATGAGGTCCTCCGGTATCGGCTCGCCCGGCACTAGCCCGCACCGGCAGGCCCTAGGTCAGGCCGGCAGCAAGGCGAGGTCGATGGCAACCGGGACGTGATCGGACGGTTTTTCCCAGGCGCGCACATGCTTTTCGATCGAGGCCGACGAGAACCTGTTCGCGGCTTCCGGCGACAACAGCAGATGGTCGATGCGGATGCCGTTGTTCTTCTGCCAGGCGCCGGCCTGATAGTCCCAGAAGGTGTAGGTGTCCGAGGCATCGGTGACCGCGCGCACCGCCTCGGTGAAGCCGAGGTTCAAAAGCCGCCGGAAGGCTTGCCGCGTCTGCGGCTGGAACAGCGCGTCGCCCAGCCAGTTCTCGGGAAATCGCGCGTCGACCGGCTCGGGGATGACGTTGTAGTCCCCGGCCAGCACCAGCGCCTCTTCCAGCCTCAGGCGCTCCTGCGCCCAGCGCTCCAGCCGCGCCATCCAGGACAGCTTATAGGGAAATTTCTTCTCGTCATCGATCGGGTTGCCGTTCGGCAAATAGAGCGAGGCGACGCGAAGCGCCCCCTTGTCGGTCGAGAACACGCCTTCGATGAAACGCGCCTGTTCGTCGGCATCGTCGCCCGGCAGGCCTTTGATAACCTCGTCGAAGCGCAGCTTCGACAGCAGCGCGACACCGTTGAAGCCCTTCTGGCCGTGGATTTCGACATTGTAGCCAAGCGCCTCGATCTCGGCACGCGGGAACTGCTCGTCGACCGTCTTGATCTCCTGCAAGCAGACGATGTCGGGCGCGCTTTCGGTCAGCCAATGGGTCAGGTTGCCGATGCGGGCGCGCACGCCATTGATGTTCCAGGTGACGATTTTCATGACGGTCTTATTGTTCCTGCGGCGGAAGGCGTTCGACGAGTCCGATCGTATTGCCTGCCGGGTCCTTTAGAAAGGCCATCCATTCGCTTTCCCCCGCCGGACCGAACTGCCCCTCGGTGTCGCGATGGACCAGCATCGGCGGCGCGGTGAAGGGAATGCCGGCTGCCCTTGCCTCGGCGTGGAAGGCTTCGAGGCCAACACTATCGAGATAGATGGTGCCGGCTGGGATGCCGTCGGTGAACAACAGCCTGACATCGCCGGCCATGATGAAGGCGATGCCGGGCGGATCGTAGCGGGCATGAACGTTCATGCCGAGGACATCGCGCCAAAAGGCCAACGTCGCGTCGAGGTCGCGACCGGCGGAGAGCGCAACCTGACGAACCGCGCCGGTTGCGGGCATCTCGGTCCTAGATGGAGAAGCTGGTGCCGCAGCCGCAGGAGGCGACCGCATTCGGGTTCCTGATCTGGAACGACTGGCCCATCAAATCGTCGACGAAGTCGATGACCGAACCGCCCATATAGACCAGGGACAGATCGTCGATCAGCACCGTGGCGCCGTCCTTTTCGATAGCGACGTCATCGTCGTTGCGTGTGTCGACGAGGTCGAACTTGTAGGAAAAGCCGGAGCAGCCGCCGCCTTCGACGGAAACGCGCAGCGCTGTCTTGCCGGCTTCGGCCGAAACAATCCTGGCGATCCGCTTGGCGGCAGCCTCGGTCATCTCGACTTTCATGGCGGTCTTGGCATCCGCGCCCATAGGCGTCACCTTGCTTTCGGTTTCACATGATAGGTATGAAGCGCGACGAGGCAAGTCAACTGCGGCAGCATCAGCCATGACAAATGAGCTTGGCGACATCGGATTCGGCTATCGGCCGCGCGCGGCCTATGCCACGGATCCGGCCCGCTCGCGCGGCCGGCTGTTCGACGAGGTGGAAAGCCCGACCCGCACGCCGTTCCAGCGGGACCGCGACCGGATCATCCATTCGACGGCGTTTCGGCGGCTCAAACACAAGACGCAGGTCTTCATCGCCCATGAAGGCGACCACTACCGGACAAGGCTGACCCATTCGATCGAAGTGGCGCAGATCGCGCGTGCGCTGGCGCGGGCGCTGCGCGGCGACGAGGATCTCGCCGAGGCGGTGGCGCTGGTGCATGATTTCGGCCACACGCCCTTTGGCCACACAGGCGAGGACGCGCTGAACGAAAAGATGGCGGCTTGGGGCGGCTTCGACCACAACGCACAATCGCTGCGCATCGTGACCAGGTTGGAGGCTCGCTACGCCGAATTCGATGGGCTCAATCTGAGCTGGGAAACGCTGGAAGGCCTGGTCAAGCACAATGGTCCGCTCACCGACAGCAGCGGCCAAGGCCTGAAAGGGCCGGTACCGCAGGCGATCCGCGACTACTCGCAATTGCAGGATCTCGAACTCGACCGGTTCGCCGGCATCGAGGCGCAGTGCGCGGCGATTGCCGACGACATCGCCTACAACACGCATGATATCGACGATGGGCTGCGGTCAGGGCTGTTGACGCTGGACATGCTGAAGGGCGTTTCGCTGCCCGGAACGATCCTGACGAGTGTGCGTGAGCGCTATCCCAGGCTTGATGACGTGCGCACCGGTCACGAATTGATGCGGCGGCAGATCACGGCCATGGTCGAGGATGTGATCAAGTCGACGACCGCCAATCTGGAGCGGATCAGGCCGCCGAGTGCCGACGCGGTGAGGGCGGCGGGCGAGACGATGGTGACCTTTTCGGCCGAGATGGCGGAAGCCGAGAAGGAACTGAAGGCCTTCCTCTACAAGCACCTCTACCGGCACGAGGAGGTCATGCGGGTGCGCGCGGACGCCGAGCAGATCGTCAGGGACCTGTTCGATGTCTATTTCGCCGATCCGCGCGCCATGCCGGACGGCTGGCGCGAAGGGCTGGACCGCGCGCAGGATCGCATCAAGGCGCGCAGCGTCGCCGATTTCCTGGCCGGCATGACCGACACCTACGCGCTCAAGGAACACAGGCGTTTGTTTGACCGCACCCCGGATTTGAGCTAGGGCGGGCTCGATTTGCCGGCCAAAGGGCTGGATTCGTCACAAAGCCGCCAGAGCATACACCATGAACATCTTCGCCGATTTCACCGCGCGAGTCGTAAAAGCTGTCGAAGCGCTTGACCTGAAAGACAAGGACGGCGTTTCGCCTGATCTGTCGCGTATCGCCGTCGAGCCGCCGCGCGACGCCACACACGGCGATCTCGCGACCAATGCGGCAATGGTGCTGGCCAAGCCGACCGGACAAAACCCGCGCGCGCTGGCCGAGAAGCTGGCGGAAGCGCTACGGGCCGACAGGGACGTCGCCGCCGCCGAGGTCGCCGGTCCGGGTTTCGTCAATCTGCGGCTCAAGGACGGTTTCTGGCAGGCGCATCTGTCGGCGCTTCTGGGCGAGGGGCGCAATTATGGCCGTTCGACGATCGGCGCCGGCCACAAAACCAACGTCGAATATGTCTCCGCCAACCCGACCGGGCCGATGCATGTCGGCCATTGCCGGGGTGCCGTCGTCGGTGATGCGCTCGCCAACCTGATGGCGTTCGCCGGCTACGACGTGACCAAGGAATATGTCATCAACGACGCCGGTGGGCAGATCGACGTGCTCGGCCGCTCGGTCATACTGCGCTACCGCGAGGCGCTCGGTGACGACATCGGCGAGATACCACCAGGGCTTTATCCGGGCGACTATCTCGTCCCTCTTGGCCAGGCGCTAGCCAAGGAATTTGGCCGGGGCCTGCTGCAGATGCCGGACGAGGAGGCGCTGGCCATCGTCAAGGATCGCGCCATCGATGCGATGATGGCGATGATCCGCGAGGACCTTGCGCTGCTCAACGTCCACCACGACGTGTTTTTCTCCGAACGCACGCTGCATGCAGACAATGCCCGGAAGATCCGCTCTGCGATCAACGACCTGACGCTGAAGGGCCATATCTACAAGGGCAAGCTGCCGCCGCCCAAGGGCGAGAAGCCGGACGACTGGGAAGACCGCGAACAGACGCTGTTCCGCTCGACTGCCGTCGGCGACGACATGGACCGGGCGTTGGTCAAGTCCGATGGCTCGTTCACCTATTTCGCCGCCGATGTGGCGTATCTGAAGGACAAGGTCGATCGCGGCTTCGTCGACCTGATCTATGTTCTCGGTGCCGACCATGGCGGCTACGTCAAGCGCCTGGAAGCCTTGGCGCGGGCGATTGCCGGCGACGACGTCAAGCTCACCGTCCTTTTGTGCAATCTGGTCAAGCTGTTTCGCGATGGCGAGCCGGTGCGTATGTCGAAGCGGTCCGGCGACTTCGTGACGCTGCGCGAGGTGGTGGAGGAAGTCGGACGCGATCCGATCCGCTTCATGATGCTCTATCGCAAGAACGATGCGCCGCTCGATTTCGACTTCGCCAAGGTGACCGAGCAGTCCAAGGACAATCCGGTGTTCTACGTGCAGTATGCCTCGGCGCGCTGCCATTCGGTGTTTCGGCAGGCGAGCGAACAGTTGGGGGAGGCGAATTTCGATCGCAACGGCCTGGCGGCCGCGGCAACGTCGCTGACCGACGAAGGTGAAATCGGCCTGATCCGAAAACTCGCTGAATATCCGCGTCTGATCGAGTCCGCCGCTCTTGCGCTCGAGCCGCATCGGCTGGCATTTTATCTCTATGATCTGGCTTCCAGTTTCCATGGACACTGGAACCGTGGCACGGATAATCCGGACTTACGTTTTGTTAAGGTTAACGACCGACAATTGACGCATGCCAGACTAGGGCTGGTGCAGGCTGTTTCGGATGTTCTCACGTCCGGCCTGACGTTGATCGGAGCCGCCGCGCCCACCGAAATGCGTTAGGTTTGACTAAAAAACCTGTCACCTTTTGCCCACATTGCGCTGGTAAGGGCCAACCCTGCGCGACGTCCAAGGCGTCCGAATGAGTGCGAGTTCGGGAACAATAATGGCAGACAGAACCCAGCTGAGAGTAGCCGACAACAACGATATCGGCGAGGATGATCCGTTCGCGGAACTGACCAGGATCATGGGATTCGACCCACGCCAGCCGGTCAAGCCGGCCGAGCCGAAAGCCGCTGTCGCCGATGAGGCCGCGCGAGAGGGCGATTTCGACATCGATCTCGAGAAGGAACTGATGGGCGAGTTCGACGCTGTCGATAGCGTTGCTGCTCCAGTTGTCGAAGCTCGTGAGCCGGCATTCGAGCCGATGGCCGTCGATGTGGCGGACGACGATCTTGCGCTGTCGCTCGATGACGATTTCCACCTGGACATGGCTGAAGTCGATGACCAGACGGTCGCCGCAAGCCATGCGAACCCTGGCGCCTCGGAAGCCGTGCTGTCCGTCGAGCCGGCCTTTGACGCCGATTTCGACAGTGCCGTCGCCAGTTCTCTCGAAGACGTTTCGCCCTTCGACGACGATCTGCCAATGGACGACGAGCTTGCCGCCTCCCTCGACCAGGATTTCCATATCGAGGACGAGGCAGCCGAGACCCGGCATGCCGTTGAATCGCCGGTTGCCGAAGTGCCGGTGGCCGTCGAGCCGGCCTCCAATCATGAATTCGACGATGCGGTCGCGATCTCGCTCGAAGACGAGCTGATGCTCGACGACCATCCGGCGGATCAGCGCCAAGGGGCTGCTGTCGAATATCCAGAACCTGTACTGGCCGCCGCGAATGAGACCCAGGCGATCTCCGAAGAGGATTTCGTGGGTCACTTCGACGACGCCATGGCAGATGTCGACGTGGATTTTGACGTTCAGGCGAATGAGCCAGAGGCTTTTGACGAAACGCAAGCGCACCAGTTGCTTGCCGATGCCGTCGACACGACGGACGAGATTCCAGGTGTTGAAGCCGTTTCGGATGACGCTTTCGACCTGAATTTGGACGAGGCGTTTGCCCAGCCTGGCGAAGAGCCCGTCGCTGAAATCGCCGCGGCTCCGGCGCAGTCGGCAGCGCCCATGGCAACCATTGCGCCGCCAGTGCAAGCCCCCATCGCGGACGAACGAAGCCTCGAAGACGAGTTGAACGCGCTTCTTGGCGCCATGACAGCGCGCACGCCGCCAGCGGCCAAGGAGCCGGTCATGACTCAGCCCGTCGTGGCCCAGCCGGCCGCGGCACCCGTTCAGCCGCCTCTCGGCGCGACAGCAAAGGTCGCGGAGGAACCCACCGATCTTGTTGGTGATCTCGACTGGGATCTCGATGAAGCAGTATCCGAGGATGTGCATCACGCCGGGTCCGCCCAGGCCGCCGGAGCCAACCTCGACGACGTGTTGCTCGATGAACTTCAGGACCAGGATTTCGGTTCGGATGGCGCTGAACAGGGCGATGTCGATCTCGACAATGATGCCTTGGATGCCGCCCTGGCCAAAAGCATCGATTCGCATGACGAAACAGCGTCCCGGCGGGATCAGGCCGATTCGCTCGATTGGCTGGCGGATCGCTCGGCACAGTCGGAGCCTGCCCGTTCTTGGAGCCGCGTGACACCGGTCCCCCAACAGCCGGCATTTGCCGCGCAGCCTGTCGCCTCGACGGCGGCCAGGACGGCAGCGCCGGAAGTGGCTGCGGTCCCCTCCTACCGTTCGGCCGAGCCGGTTGCAGCTGCTCCCTATATGGCTCCGGTGTCGGCACCGCAGGCGCCGCAGTCCTCGAGCTATGAAGAGATGCCCGATGTCGAGACGGTCGATGTGCCGGAGCGTGTCGTGGCGCTGGCTGACGATCTCGATATTCCAGAGTTGCATTTCGAGGAAGATCAGCCGGCAGCGTCCGGTTATGACGATCTCGACGCCGAATTCGCCAGCCTTCTGACTGAGATGAATTCCGTGGAGGTCGCGCCTGCCGACGCCAGCGCCGCCGCTTATGCCGACGAATCCTACAATGCCGGGTACAATCCGGGATATGACAAGGTCAATCCGGGATATGACGCAGCCAATCCGGGATATGGCGCAACCAATCCGGGCTATGACAGCGTCAATCCCAGATATGGCGCGGCCAATCCGGGATCCGAAGAGCCCAGACAAGCTTATCAACCGGAAGCGCGGACCTATGCGGCACGGCCGGCGGAAATGGCTGGCCGCGCGTCGGCGGTTTCGGCCTATGCCGATGCCGCCGAAGGCTTCGACCTCGACAATCTGCCCGGCAGCCAGCCGGTCTCGCAGGCGGACGATTTTACCGTCGATGAACTCGACTACGATCCCGAACTGGACGAAGCGATGTCGGTTCCAGGCCTCGGCGAGCGGGAAGCCGCCAGGTCGTCGAGCCGGCGCGGCCTGTTCATTGCCGCGATTGTCGGTGCCGTCGCGGTCGCTGGGGGTCTTGGCGCCTTCGCGCTCTCTTTGGGCGGCAAGGGCGGCAGCGAAGCTCCGGTGATCGTCAAGGCCGACAATTCGCCGATCAAGATCAAGCCGGAAAATCCGGGCGGCACCGTGGTGCCGAACCAGGACAACAAGGTCTATGACGCGGTGGTCAAGGGTGCGAAGCCCGCCGAGCCGGTCCAGCAGAAGCTTGTCACCAACGTCGAGGAACCGGTGAACGTGCAGGCGAAGGACGCGGCCCGCGCCGTCGATCTTTCTCCCGACCAGAACGCTGCCGCCGGCACGGATGGCGGCGGCGACGTTTCGACCGCTGGCGCGGCCCCGGCCGACAACACGGCGCCCGCGCCGAAGTCGGAGGATCGCATCGCCCAGGTCCTGCAGGACGCCGACAAGGGCACCAACAATAATGTCGTTGCCGTTGCGCCGCGCAAGGTCAGGACCATGGTGGTCAAATCCGACGGCTCACTGGTGGCGCGCGAGGACCCGGCACCGGCGGCACCTCAGGTGGCCGCGGCGGAGCCGACCGATCCGGCGCCACAGCATGTGGCGCCTGCCGGTCAGGCTGAGGCCGACCAGACTGGCACCGACCAGACTGGCACCGACCAGACTGGCACCGATCAGACTGGCACCGATCAGACCGGCACCGTGGCGCCCGCCGCCGCGCAGGCCGACGATGCGCCGGCTCTGAAGCCCGCCGCCAAGCCTGCCAAGGCTGAAGCCAAGGCGCAGTCGGCCAATACGCCAGCCAAGGTTGCGATCGCGCCGCAGCGTCCGTCCGACCAGCCGGTCGACGTGGTCGGCGAGGTCAAACCCGATCAGGTCGCTTCCATCGATCCGGCCTCGACCGCGACCGGCAGCGGTTCGTGGTCGATACAGATCGCTTCGCAGCCGACGGTGGACAGCGCCCAGTCGACCTATCAGGATCTGCAGCGCCGCTATGGCAGCGTGCTTTCCGGCCGCACGGCCAACATCGTCAAGGCCGAGATTGCCGGCAAGGGCACGTTCTACCGCGTCCGCGTTCCGGCCCAGTCGCGCAACGATGCCATCAATTTGTGCACCAGCTACAAGGCTGCGGGCGGCAACTGCTTCGTCTCGCGCTAGACCTCGATCCAACCCTTCAAAGCCGGCGCGGCCCAAGGCCACGCCGGCTTTTTCATATGGCGACATTCATATGCCTGACTTTTTCATGTGGAAGCATGTCTTGCAGTCCGCCGCATGCGGTCAGGCATGATTCCCTTTGATCGCGCGAAGCCCTAGACTCCTGAAATGACCGAATCAAAATCCATGATTCTCGGCTGTGCCGGGAAATCGCTCACCCGCGAAGAAATCAATTTCTATCGCAACGAATGCCCGTGGGCCTTCATCCTGTTTGCCCGCAATATCGGCGAGGCCGAGCAGATCCGCGATCTGGTCGCCGAAATGCGCGACTGTATCGGACGCCCCGACGCGCTGGTGTTCATCGACCAGGAAGGCGGCAGGGTACAACGCCTGCGGCCGCCGCTGGCGCCGAACTACCCGGCCGGCGGCGCGCTTGGGACGCTGTGGCGCGATGACCATGACGCCGGTGCCCGCGCCGCCTGGCTGATGGCGCGGCTGCATGCCTTCGACCTGCTGCGCTACGGCATATCGGCGGATTGCCTGCCGGTGCTCGACGTGCCGATCGAAGGGGCCAGCGATGTCATCGGCGCACGCGCCTATGGCAAGGATCCACGTCCGGTCATCGAACTCGGCCGCGCCGCGGCCGAGGGCCTGATGTCGGGTGGCGTGCTGCCCGTGATGAAGCACATTCCGGGGCACGGCCGGGCCTTTGCCGACACGCATTTCGAACTGCCTGTCGTCGACGCCTCGCTCAGCGATCTGCAGCGGCACGACTTTGCTCCGTTCCGCGAGCTCAACCATCTGCCGATGGCAATGACCGCGCATGTCGTCTACAGCGCGATCGACCCCAAGAACCCGGCGACGACTTCCGGCAAGGTCATCGACGAGATCATTCGACGCGAGATCGGCTTCGATGGACTGCTGATGAGCGACGACACATCGATGAAGGCACTTTCTGGGGATTTCCCGACAAAGGCGGCCTCGATCCTTGCGGCGGGCTGCGATCTGGTCCTTCACTGCAACGGTGTTTTTGAGGAGATGGCTGGCATCGCATCGCGCACCACGGGGCTTGAAGGCAAGTCGCTGGAGCGCGCCAAGCGGGCGATGACCTATATAAGCAAGCGCGACGCGGCCGAAGAAACCGAGATCCGTGCCGAATTCGCCACCTATTTCGACGCGGTGGCCTAGCAAGAGGACGTGACAGGCAGTGGCGGAAGCATTGGAAAGCAAGGCCGCGAAGGCTGCACCGATGGACCGCCTGTGGGCCGAGAACGATGAGTCACGGTTGACGGGCGACCCGTCGCTGGTCGTCGACGTGGCCGGCTTCGAAGGCCCGCTGGATCTTCTCTTGCATCTTGCCCGCACCCAGAAGGTCGATCTGGCGCGCATTTCGATCCTGGCGCTGGTCGAGCAATATTCGACCTTTGTCGAGACGGCGAGGGCGCTGCGGCTCGAACTTGCCGCCGACTATCTGGTGATGGCGGCATGGCTGGCGTTCCTCAAATCGAAGCTCCTGATCCCCAAGCAGCCGGGCGAAGAGGGCGAAAGCGGCGAGGAACTGGCGGCGGTGCTGCAATTCCGGCTGAAGCGGCTCGAAGCCATGCGCGACGCGTCGGCGCGGCTGGTCAACCGAAACCGGCTCGGCCGCGACGTGTTCGCGCGCGGCATGCCGGAAATGGTCATCATCGAGAAGCGCAACACTTATTCGGCTTCGCTCTACGATCTCTTGACCGCCTATGCCCAGCAGCGGCAGAAGCAGGCGATCACCAATGTGACGATCGCCAGGCGCGGCGTCTGGTCACTCAAGGATGCTCGCGACATCCTGACCCGGCTGATCGGCTCGTTGCGCGACTGGACGACGCTCGACAGCTTCCTCATCCAATACCTGACCAGCCCGCAAGAGCGGCGCACCGCGATCGCCAGTTCGTTCGCGGCCACACTGGAACTGGTGCGCGAGCGCAAGATGGATATGCGGCAGGACGAGGTGTTCGCACCGATCTATCTGCGCGACCACCGCGCACAGACAATCAAGGCAGTCGAGGTGGCATCATGAGCGAACGCGCCAACGCTTCGGTTATTCCTTTCAAGATGGACGATGAGCCGGAAGAGGGTGAGATCGACCAGGCTTCGGTACAGAATCCGGCCGAGCGGCTGCATATGGCGGAAGCCGTGCGCATGGCCGAGGCGATCGTGTTCGCCAGCGCCGAGCCCGTGAGCGAAAAGCAGCTTGCCGCACGGCTTCCCGATGGCATCAACGTCGCCCTCGCCATGACAGAGCTGCAGCAGATCTACGCCCGGCGCGGCGTCAATCTGGTGCGGGTCGGCGACGCCTGGGCGTTCCGCACCGCCGGCGACCTGGCCTTCCTGATGAGCCGCGATACGGTGCAGCAGCGAAAACTGTCGCGGGCGGCGCTCGAGGTGCTGGCGATCATTGCCTATCACCAGCCGGTGACGCGCGCCGAGATCGAGGACATCAGAGGCGTCGAGACCTCGAAGGGGACGCTGGATACGCTGCTCGAGACGGAATGGGTGCGCATGCGCGGCCGGCGCAAAACGCCCGGCCGTCCCGTTACCTATGGCACCACCGAAACCTTCCTCGACCATTTCGCGCTCGAGGAGATCCGCGATCTTCCGGGTATGGAGGAACTGAAGGGCGCCGGTCTGCTCTCAGGCCGCATGCCGTCGAATTTCTCTATCCCGCAGCCGCCCGCCGATCCCGACGTGCTGACCGAGGACGAGGATCCGTTGACCGACATCGATCTCGAGGAGCTCGGTCTGCTGACGCCGCGCGTCACGGAAGATTGACCACGAGCGCCTATCAAAAGCCGCTTTACGCCTTTACATGCGCCGTTTGGTAGCGGGCCGCTTCGCTGAAAATGCGTGACATCCGACACCCTTTCATAAACTCTGTCGCGGTTGTGTTTGAATCCCAACGCGAAAACGCATAGATCATCGCCAGGGAAACCATTCGAGAGAGATTTGCTATGGGTTCATTTTCGATTTGGCACTGGATGATCGTGCTGGTCATCGTGCTTCTGGTGTTCGGCCGCGGCAAGATCCCCGAGCTGATGGGCGACATGGCCAAGGGCATCAAGAGCTTCAAGAAGGGCATGGCCGACGACGACGTCGCCGACGACAAGCGCACCGTCGAACACCGTGCCGATGAGACCGTTTCGGCCGCGAAGGAAAAGGCCAGCAAGAGCTGAGCCAAAGAGTTCTAGTCGGAACAGATTGCCATGTTTGAAGTCGGCTGGACCGAAATGCTGGTGATCGCGATCGTCATGATCGTGGTCGTCGGGCCAAAGGATTTGCCCAACATGCTGCGCACCTTTGGCCGCACGGCGGCGAAGCTGCGCGCCATGGCGGGCGACTTCCAGAAGCAGTTCAACGAGGCGTTGAAGGAAGCCGAGCTCGACGACGTCAAGAAGTCGGTCGACGAGCTCAGGGGCCTGAGCCCGGTCGCCGAGATCAAGAAGCAGCTCAATCCGTTCGAGCAGGCGGCGGCCGATGTGCGCGCCGGCGTCGACGCCGCGATGAAGCCGAAACCAGCCGCCGATCCGTCGGCGCCCGCCGCTTCGACGCCACAGGCGGCCGAGCCGTTGAAGAACGGTGCAACGACCATGCCTGGCGTCAACGGGCCTGAAGCCACGACATCAGCCCCGATTTTTCCGGCGATGACCGATGAATCGGCGGTGGCGGAATCCACGGAATCTGCCGTTGCGCCGAAGGCAGCTAAGAAAACCGCGAAGACGGCACCGGCTGCGAAGGCGCCGTCCAAGGCCTCGACGTCCGCGAAGGCCGTGACGGCAAAAGCCGCGCCCGCGCCGACGGCAAAAGCCGTACCCGCGACCAAGGCCACGACAGCGGCAACGCCTGCAGCCGCGGCCGTGACGAAGCCTGCCGCCGCCAAGTCGACCGCCGCCAAGGCTGGGGCGAAAGCCGACCCGAAGCCTGCTCCGGCGAAGAAGCAGGCGACCAAAAAGACGGCTGGAGCCGCCAAGTGAGCGTTTCGGACAAGGAAAAGGACGAGATCGAAAAATCGTCGGCGCCGCTGATGGAGCACCTGATCGAGTTGCGCAGGCGGTTGATCTGGTCGCTCGGTGGCTTCTTCGTAGCCTTCCTGGTCTGCTTCTTCTTCGCCAAGAGGCTGTTCAACATTTTGGTCGTCCCCTTCAAATGGGCGACGAAATGGGCGGGGCTCGACCCGCACAAGGTCGAGCTGATCTACACCGCGCCGCAAGAGTTCTTCTTCACCCAGGTCAAGCTCGCCATGTTCGGCGGCATGGTCATCGCCTTCCCGTTGATCGCCACGCAGATCTACAAATTCATCGCGCCCGGCCTCTACAAGAACGAGCGCAATGCCTTCCTGCCGTTCCTGATCGCATCGCCCATCCTGTTCCTGATGGGCGCCTCGCTGGTCTATTTCTTCTTCACGCCGATGGTGATGTGGTTCTTCCTCGCCATGCAGCAGGTCGGCACGGACGACCAGGTACAGATTTCCCTGCTGCCGAAAGTGTCGGAATACCTCAGCCTCATCATGACGCTGATCTTCTCCTTCGGCCTGGTGTTCCAGCTGCCGGTGGTGACCAGCCTGATGACGCGTGTCGGCATGCTGTCGTCCAAAGCGTTGGCGGAAAAGCGCAAATGGGCGATCGTCATCGCCTTCATCGTGGCCGCGGTGCTGACACCTCCGGATCCGATGAGCCAGATCGGTCTGGCCATTCCGACCATCCTTCTCTACGAGGTCTCCATCTGGGCCGCGCGATGGATCGAGCGGGATCAGGAAAAACAGCGGCTTGCCCGCGAGAAGCAGGAAGCCGGCGACACTGTGGCGGACAAGGCGCCGGACGAGCCGCCAGCGCCAGCTGCTTCGTAGGACAACGGGGCCGGGCCAGCGTCGGAAAACAGCAATCAGCCCATCTTGCATCGATCAAGGATGCGGTTTACCCCCTCTGACTGAAACGCATCGCCATAAAGGCGGTGCGTTTCAGTTTTTGTTTTGAGCATGTCGTTGTCCCAAAACCGCTGCGCACTTTGGGCGACATGCTACCCGAGGAGCGTTCAAACCATGCTTGATATCAAATGGATTCGCGACAACCCGAAGGCCCTTGTCGAGGCGCTCACCAAGCGCTCGTGGCCGTCGGCTGAGGCGCAGTCCACGGTCGATGATCTGATCACCCGGGATGAGGCGCGGCGCGAGCATGTCACCGAACTGCAGACCAAGCAGGAGCGCCGCAACGCCGCCTCGAAGGAGATCGGCAACGCCATGCGTTCGGGAGATGCCGCCCTTGCCGAAAAACTGAAAGCCGAAGTCGGTGAGATCAAGGCTTTCATCCAGAACGGCGAGGCGCGCGAGCGCGAGCTCGACAAGGCGCTGAACGACGCGCTGGCGGTGCTGCCCAATGTGCCGCTCGACGACGTGCCGGTCGGCAAGGACGAGCATGACAATGTCGTCAGGCACGTCGTCGGCAAGGCGCCGACGCGGCCGAACTGGGTGAAGGAGCATTTCGAGATCGGCGAAGCGCTCGGCATGATGGATTTCGAGCGCGCGGCGAAGCTGTCGGGCTCGCGCTTCACCGTGCTGAAGAGCGGCCTGGCGCGGATGGAACGCGCGATCGGCCAATTCATGCTCGACCTGCACACGACCGAGCACGGCTATGAGGAGATCATCCCGCCTTTGATGGTGAAGGACGACGTTCTGTTCGGCACCAACCAGTTGCCGAAATTCGAGGAGGATCTGTTCTTCACGCCACACGGGGAGGGCAGGCTTGGCCTGATCCCAACCGCCGAAGTGCCGCTCACCAATCTCGTGCGCGAGGAAATCACGTCGCATGAAAAGCTGCCGCTGCGCTACACTGCGCTTACGCCCTGCTTCCGTTCGGAGGCAGGCTCGGCGGGGCGTGACACGCGCGGCATGCTGCGCCAGCATCAGTTCTACAAGGTCGAGCTCGTGTCGATCACCGACCAGGAGTCTTCGCTGGCCGAGCATGAGCGGATGACACAGTGCGCCGAGGAAGTCTTGAAGCGGCTCGGCCTGCCGTTCCGCACCATGGTGCTGTGCACCGGCGACATGGGCTTTGGCGCGCGCAAGACCTATGACATCGAGGTCTGGCTGCCCGGCCAGAACGCCTATCGGGAGATCTCGTCCTGCTCGGTTTGCGGCGACTTCCAGGCGCGCCGCATGGACGCCCGCTACAAGGACAAGGACGGCAAGGGCAACCGCTTCGTCCATACGCTCAACGGTTCGGGCACCGCCGTCGGCCGCGCCCTTATTGCTGTCATCGAAAACTACCAGAATGAGGATGGCAGCGTAACCATTCCTGAAGTGCTGCGGCCTTACATGGGCGGCCTGGAAAAGATCGAATCGAAATAATGCGCATTCTTCTGACCAATGACGACGGCATTCATGCCGAGGGCCTGGCGTCGCTCGAGCGCGTCGCCCGCACACTGTCCGACGATGTCTGGGTGGTGGCGCCGGAGCAGGACCAGTCGGGTTATGCCCATTCGCTGTCGATCTCGGAGCCGCTGCGGCTGCGAAAAATCGGCGAGAAGCATTTTGCCGTGCGCGGCACGCCGACCGATTGCGTCATCATGGGCGTCAGGAAGATCCTGCCCGGCGCCCCCGACCTGATCCTGTCCGGCATCAATTCGGGCGCCAACATCGCCGATGACGTAACCTATTCGGGCACCGTCGCCGGCGCCATGGAAGGCGCGCTGCTCGGCATCAGGTCGATCGCTCTCAGCCAGGGCTACAGCTATGTCGGCGAGGATCGTGTCGTCCCTTACGAGACCACCGAAGCGCTGGCGCCGACGCTGCTGAAGAAGCTCGTCGCGGCGCCGCTGCCCGACGGCGTGCTGCTCAACGTCAATTTCCCCAGCTGCCTTCCCGAGGAGGTGGCCGGCACTGTTGTCACCACGCAGGGCAAGCTGGTCCACAGCCTGTGGGTCGACGAGCGCCGCGACGGGCGGGGCCTGCCTTATTACTGGCTGCGCTTCGGCCGCGAGCCGGTCGAAGGCAAGCAGGGAACCGATCTCTTTGCCCTGCGCAACCGGCTGGTGTCGGTGACGCCGTTGCAGCTTGACCTTACCGCGCATGAGATCCGTGACCAATTGAGCAAGGCGCTTGCATGAACCAAGGCTTTCCAATCGACGATCGCGAAGGATTTGCCGCTTTCCTGCTGCGGCTGCGCGGCAGGGGCACGGTGCCGAAGGCGCTGATCGCGGCTTTCGAGGCGACACCCCGGCGCGGCTTCCTGGCGGCGCAGTTCCGCCCGATCGCCTGGTCGGATCGCATGCTGCCGATCGAATGCGGCGAGGCGATCGAAGGGGCTGACATGCAGGCGGCGGTGATCGCCGCACTCGCTATCGAAACAGGAAACCGCGTGCTCGAGATCGGCACCGGCTCCGGCTACACTTCGGCTGTCATATCGCGGCTGGCGGCGCGCGTCGTGACCGTCGATCGCTACAAGACGCTGGTCGAGCAAGCCCGGCAGCGATTCGAGGCGCTCGGCATCGGCAATGCCATCGTGCGCCAGGCCGATGGTTCCAACGGATTGCCCAATGAGGGGCCGTTTGACCGCATCGTGGCCTGGGCGGCGTTCGACAGCCTGCCGCGCTTCCTGCTCGACCAGTTGTCCAGCGGCGGCATCGTCATCGCGCCGATCGGGCCGGAGGAAGGCGAGCAGGTGCTGGCCAAGCTCACCAAGGTCGGCAGCCGTTTCGAACGCGAGGATATCGGCATGGTGCGGCTGCAACCAATTCTGCGCAGCCTGGCAGCGGTTATCTAGTTTCAGGCCGGCTGCCAGATCCCTTTCGGGCCCGGCTATCGGCATCGCTGACCATCCTCAAATGTTTTAAGAAAATTTTCGTCGGATTCTAATGGGTTAACCGCCCAGTAACATTAACGCGCTTTAATCCTGTCCAGTTGGTGCAGCGTTTGTGCGGGTTAGTGCGATGCAACTCAGTGTTTTGAAGGCAAATAGTCGCAATCTGGCGCGGGGCTGCGCTGTTCTGATGATTGCGGGCGCGGCGGCTGGGTGCAGTTCCCAGGCTTCGCGGTTCAACAGTGTCGATGACGTCTTCACCTCCTCGACAAACAATCAGCGCGCCATCATCAACAAGCAGGATGCGGTGCAGCCCTATCCGGGCGATGTGTCGGCCGCTCCGCTCGACGGCAGCCATACGCAGTCGGTCAGTCGCTCCAGTCTCGAACCGGTTTCCAGCCGGCCATTGCCGCCGCCGGCTTCCGCGCAGGCGCAGCCGGCTCCAGCGCTGGCACCTGCCGCCAATCCGGTGCGTGTCGCATCGGCGCCGGCCCTGGTCCGGCCCGCTCCTCATGTCGACAGGACGACGACCGGTGCTGTCTCGCCGGCCGCCAAGCCTTTCAAGAATGCCCAGCCCGACGAACCGAGGATGGCCCAGGCAGGCACACCGCACGCGACAGAAATCGTCGTCAGGGACGGCGAGACCATTTCCGGCCTGGCGGCGCATTACAAGGTGCCAGCCGATGTCATCATGAAGGTGAACGGCCTGAGCCCAACCAAGGGGCTGAAGACCGGCCAGAAGATCGTCATCCCGGCCTATGGCTATTCAAGCAAGGGCGAGCCGAAGGTTGCCGACGCAAAGCCGGCGAAAGACGGCAAGCACGATCTGCCGGCCACCGCGCCGGACAAGGTCGCCGTGCTGCCGCAGCAGCCTAAGCTCAAGGAGGGTAAGTCCGCGGCTCAGGTCGACGCGTCGGCCGCCGCGAGCCAGCCCAAGGAGCCCAAGCCGGCGCAGCTGGCCAAGGCAACCGGCGCCGCGGGCACCTATACGGTCCAGTCGGGAGACACGATGTCCTCGATTGCCAGGAAGACCGGCGTCGGCGTCGTCGCGCTGAAGCAGGCCAATGGCATGAAGGATGGATTGCTCAAGATCGGCCAGACCTTGAAGGTGCCGGCGGGCGGAACAGCGACAGTAGCCAGCGCCAAGCCGGCCAAGGTCGATCCGGTGACCACGGCAACCACGCAAGCTCCGGTAAAGACCACGCCGTCGGAAACGCTGGCATCCTACACGCCGCCGAAGAAGGACGCGAAGGTCATCCAGCAGGCCGAGGACGAAAACGCGGTGGCGCCGGGTGCCACAGGGATCGGCAAGATGCGCTGGCCGGTTCGCGGCCGGGTGATTTCCGGTTTCGGATCCGGCAAGGACGGCGTCGACATCGCCGTGCCAGCAGGAACGCCGGTCAAGGCGGCCGAGAACGGCGTCGTCATCTATGCTGGCGACGGGCTGAAGGAATTCGGCAACACGGTGCTGGTGCGTCACGAGAATGGTCTGGTCACCGTCTATGGTCATGCCAGCTCGATCGAGGTGCAGCGCGGCCAGAAGGTCAAGCGCGGCCAGGAAATCGCACTCTCGGGTATGAGCGGCACGACGGACTCGCCGAAGCTGCACTTCGAAGTGCGCAAGAACTCGGCTCCGGTCGATCCGTCAGGCTATCTCGAATAGAATAAAAAAAGCGATTTGCGGGCCGTCTGACCTCCAGTCCGGCCCGCCGGCTCAGGCCCGCCCCGAAAGGAGCGGGCTTTTTCAGTTTTGTCGGATGCCTGCTCCTCAAGGCTCAAAGATGATCGCGTAGCGTGTCGGCGATCATGACCTCAAGGCTGCTGGCCTTGATACCGAGAAGCATCTCGGCGTCGGAAGAATCGACCAGCAAGGGGTTCTCGAAAAGATAGCTCATCTCGATGAGTTCATGCATGCCCAATGCCTCCATCTCGGCAGTGGAATAGGATCGGATTTCTGAAACCTCTCGTCGAAGCATCGCGGCGGTTTTCTGGATGAGCTCCCTGGGTGAGGCGTATTGCGAGGGGACGTGAAACGCGCGCCCCCATTCGCCCGCGTAACGGGAGGCCGCGACAAGCGTCCTGGCGACGTCCTTGGTGAAGGTCCACGCATGGGTCGCATCGAGGTCTCCAATGAAAGCGGTGGGCTTTCCCTCGATGATGGAGGGCAGAGCGACCAGCGAGAAGTAGCTGATGGCGCCATGCCCGAGATAGTCGCTCGACCGCACTTCGATCGCCGGTACGTCGGCACGAACCGCCCGTTGCCACATGATCGTCCTCGCGGTTCCTTTCTTCGAAGTCGGGTCCAGGGGCAGGTCGGAGCGAAGCGGGCTGTCGGCATTTTCCCCATAGCCATAAAGGTTTCCCAGCACGATGAGCTTCGCGCCGACAGCTTCCGCCGCGCGCACGGTGCCGTCGATGATGGGGAAAAAATCGGTCGGCCACCTATGATAGGTGGCCATGGCGCACATGAAGATGGCATCGGCGCCTTGGCAGACACGCGCGAGTTCCGACGCATCGGTGGCGTCGGCCTGTACGACCCGTACATTCCGCAATGCGTTCGAACCGACACTCCGGCTGGTGAGGACGACATCATGTCCTTCCTCGCCAAGAAGGCGAGCGGTTTCGCGACCGACCGGGCCGGCTCCGACAACAACATAGAAACTCATGGCATAACCTCTCGTCCAAGTTTGATGGAGAGGCGTGAGTACAGGTCCAAGGCATTGAAAATCGCGCGGGAATTGCCAAATCTTGAACAGGTTTTGCCATGAATCGAGAGAGCATGCGTTCGCAATACGCTCCGGCCCAAGTCGCGTCAGACGTAACAATAGCCTCCCGGCATATCGAAGCCGGCGTCCACCGCCTGTCCCGGGCGCCACACCATCGCATCATGGTGCATGCCAGCGCTGCGACGCGCTCCTACTGCAATCAGGTCGGACGATATTTCGTCAGGCGTGCCGGCGATATTGATCTGGTGCCGGCCGGTCAGGAGGGCGGCTTCGAGGCCGAAACCTCGTTCGACACGATCGAGATCGCGTTGCAGCCAGCCTTGATGGAAAGGGTGGCGGCGGAGCTTGGCGGCAAGGCGCAAGCATTGCGGCTCGACACGCGTCATCTGCTTCGTGACCAGCGCATCGAACATCTCGCTCGAGCGCTCGAGAGTGAGCTGAACGCAAATTCGCCGAGCGATCCTTTGTTTGCCGACAGCATTGGCGCCGCACTGGCGGTGAGGCTGCTTGGCCTCGGTGAACCTGATATCGATCGAACGAACCGATTGTCGAATGCCCAGCTCCAGCGCGTGCTGGAACACATCGAGGCGGCTCTCCACGAGCCGCTTTCGATCCATCAACTAAGCCGTGTTGCTGGCGCGAGCAGCTCGCATTTGCGGATATGGTTCAAGGTGGCGACGGGCGTCACCCTGCACCGCTATGTGTTGCGACGTCGCGTCGAACGCGCACGTGTTCTGCTGCAGCGAGGCGATCTCAGCACAAGCGAAGTGGCTGAAATGACGGGCTTCGCGCACCAGTCACATCTGGCGCACTGGATGCGCCGCGAGATCGGCCAAACGCCGCGCGACCTGCGACGGGCGCAGCCGCCCAAATGACGTTGGCGTTTGATCGCGTTGGCGACGCGATCAAACGCTTCAATCCTTCAATGGCCTTCCGAGACGGCCGGCAAGATCCTGCGTGAACTGCCAGGCGACACGGCCCGAGCGGCTGCCGCGCGTCGTCGCCCATTCCAGCGCCTCTGCCCGTAGCTGCTCAGGATCGACGTCAAGGCCATGATGGCTGGCATAGCCGTTGATCATATCGAGATATTCGTCTTGCGAACATTTGTGGAAGCCGAGCCACAGGCCGAAACGATCGGACAGCGAGACCTTTTCCTCGACCGCTTCGGACGGGTTGATGGCGGTCGAGCGCTCATTATCGATCATGTCGCGCGGCAACAGGTGGCGGCGGTTCGAGGTGGCGTAGAAGATGACGTTGGCCGGGCGGCCTTCGACGCCGCCTTCGAGCGCTGCCTTCAGCGACTTGTAGGACGTGTCGTCATGATCGAAGGAGAGGTCGTCGCAAAACAGGATGACACGGAAGGGAGCCGTCTTCAGCAGGCTCATCAGCTTGGGCAGCGTATCGATATCCTCGCGGTGGATTTCGATCAGCTTCAGCGGCAGGCCGGAGTGGGTCTTGGCATTGATTTGCGCATGCACGGCCTTGACCAGCGACGATTTGCCCATGCCGCGCGCGCCCCACAACAGGACGTTGTTGGCAGCGAAGCCTGCGGCGAAGCGCTCGGTATTGTCGACGAGGATGTCGCGGACCCGGTCGACGCCGCGGATCAGACCAATGTCGACGCGGTTTACCTTGCCCACCGGTTCCAGATAACCGGGATCGGCCTGCCAGACGAAGCAATCGGCTATGTTGAGGTCGGTTTCAGGCACCGGCGGCGGAGCGAGGCGGCTGACGGCCTCGATCAGGCGGTCCAGTTTCTGGTTCAGGGCGTCGATGCTGGTATCGGTCATATCAGGTCTTTTGCTTTGGTTTTTGCGATGGCAGGCGGACCCGGTTCGATTCCGGCGGTTTCGAAACCGGTTGCAACCATTTGTTCGAACGTGATCTTTTCCGAAAACCGGGTCTCGGTTTTCGTGATCCTGCTCTAACACGGCTAAACAGGCCGGAAAAGCAGCGGATTTGCCCGGCCGCGCAGTTGCATTGGCAACTTTACCGACTATATTCCGGCCAAATTTCGCGGGGCCGCCAAATCTCGCTTAACTGTTTGGCGGCTGCTTTTCAAAATTCAGGAGTACCTCGATGTTCGTGACACCGGCATACGCCCAAGGCATCGGCGGCGCCTCTCCCGATATGTTCATCAGCATTTTGCCGTTTGTCCTGATTTTCGTGATCATGTATTTTCTGATCATCCGCCCGCAGCGCACGCAGCTGAAGAAGCGCGGCGAGATGCTGGCGGCGGTTCGTCGCGGCGACACCGTCGTCACCGGCGGCGGTTTCGTCGGCAAGGTAACGAAGGTGATCGACGACAACGAGCTCGAGATCGATCTTGGCGGCGGCACCAAGGTGACGGCGCTGCGCTCGACGATCGCCGACGTGCGCGTCAAGGGCGAACCGGTCGCTAACCAGAACGCCAAGAAATAACCAAATTCCAGGCGGAGCGATCCGCGGACACGCTCTGACGGACGACGCCATATGCTTTATTTTTCGCGCTTCAAGATGATCCTGATCTGGCTGGCCGTGGCCGCCACAGTGATCCTCGCCGCGCCCAATCTGTTCCCCGCCAGCACGCTGGCCCAGCTCCCCAGTTGGGTGCCGAAGCGGCAGATGACGCTCGGCCTCGATCTGCAGGGCGGTTCGCACATCCTGCTGGAGATGAATCAGAACGATCTGATCAAGGATCGGCTCGAGACGACGCGCGATGAAATCCGTACACTGCTGCGCGATGCCAAGATCGGCTATACCGGCTTGGGCGGCACGGGACGCACCTTGCAGGTCCGCATCACCGATCCTGCTCAGCTCGATGCCGCCAAGAAGGCGTTGAAGACCCTGACCGATCCTGTGGCTGCCGGCCTCTTCACCGGCGGTTCCATCCAGGAAATGTCGCTCGACGATTCCGAGCCGGGCCTGCTCAAGTTCACCGTCACCGATGCCGGCATTAAATACCGCACTTCGACCGCATTGGCGCAGTCGATCGAAGTGGTCGAGCGCCGCGTCAACGAACTCGGCACGACCGAGCCTATCGTGCAGCGGCAAGGCGACGACCGCATCCTCGTCCAGGTGCCTGGCTTGCAGGATCCGCAGCGGCTGAAGGAAATCCTCGGCCAGACCGCGAAGCTGACCTTCCAGATGGTCGACCAGTCGATGCCGGTGCAGGACGCGCTCAAGGGGCGCCCGCCGGCCGGTTCTTCCGTGCTCTATTCGCAGGACGACCCGCCGGTTCCCTACCTGATCGAGAACCGCGTCATCGTATCGGGTGAAAACCTCGTCGACGCACAGGCGACGTACAATTCGCAGAACAACGAGCCGGTGGTTTCGTTCCGCTTCGATTCGAAGGGCGCCGCACGCTTCGGCCAGGCCACCGCGCAGAACGTCGGCAAGCTGTTTGCCATCATCCTCGACAACCAGGTGATCTCGGCGCCGCAGATCCGCGAGCCGATCCTCGGCGGCACGGGTCAGATCTCCGGCAATTTTACTGCCCAGAGCGCCAATGATCTGGCCGTGCTTTTGCGCGCCGGTGCGCTGCCGGCGACGCTGACCGTCATCGAGGAACGCACCGTGGGTCCGGGCCTTGGTCAGGATTCGATCCATGCGGGCAAGGTCGCCGGCATCATCGGTTCGATCCTCGTCGTGGCGTTCATGTTCGTCGCCTACGGTTTCCTCGGCTTCCTCGCCAACATCGCGCTGGCGGTGCACGTGGCGATGATCGTCGGGCTGCTGTCGCTGCTTGGCGCGACACTGACCTTGCCGGGTATTGCCGGTATCGTGCTGACCATCGGTATGGCGGTCGATTCCAACGTGCTGATCTACGAGCGTATCCGCGAGGAGCGACGCGCCGGCCGCTCGGTGATCCAGGCGATCGACACCGGCTTCTCGAAGGCGCTGGCGACCATCGTCGATTCCAACGTCACGTCGCTGATTGCGACCGTGGTGCTGTTCTATCTCGGAACCGGACCGGTGAAGGGCTTTGCCATCACCTATGCCATCGGCATCCTGACCACGGTCTTTACCGCTTTCACCTTCACCCGCCTGCTGGTCTCGATCTGGCTGCGGCGTGCCCGTCCGAAGGAATTGCCGAAAGCACCGGTGACCTTCGTTCCACCGGGCACGAAAATTCCGTTCATGGGTATCCGCCGGTGGACGTTCGGGCTGTCGAGCACATTGTCGATACTGTCCGTGGTGCTGTTCATGAGTGTCGGCATCAATTACGGCATCGATTTCAAGGGCGGCTCGCTGATCGAGGTACAATCCAAGTCGGGCACTGCCGATCTCGCCGACATCCGCGGCAGATTGACGGAACTGAACATCGGCGAAGTGCAGGTGCAGCAGTTCGGTGCACCCAACGACGTGTTGATCCGCGTCGGCACGCAAGACGCGGGTGAAAATGCCGAGCAGACCGTGATCGACAAGGTGCGCGGCGAGTTGCAGGATCAGTATAATTTCCGCCGCGTCGAAGTGGTTGGCCCGACGGTTTCGGGCGAACTGGCCAAGCAAGGCACGATAGCCATGATCGTCGCGCTGGTCGGCATCCTGGTCTATGTCTGGTTCCGCTTCGAATGGCAGTTCGCGGTCGGCGCCATTGTCGCGACGGTGCACGATGTGGTCATGACGCTCGGTTTCTTCGTCATCAGCGGGCTCGAATTCAACCAGTCGTCACTGGCGGCGATCCTGACCATCATCGGGTATTCGCTGAACGACACGATCGTCGTCTATGACCGCGTCCGCGAGGATCTGCGAAAATACAAGCGAATGCCGTTGCCGCAACTGTTGAACAACGCCATCAACGAGACGTTGTCGAGAACGACGCTGACGTCCGTGACGACCAGCTTGGCGCTGCTGGCGCTGGTGCTGTTCGGCGGTGAAGTGATCCGCTCCTTCACGCTGGCGATGCTGTTCGGCGTCGTGTTCGGCACGTATTCGTCGATCTTCATCGCGGCGCCGCTGCTGATCCTGTTCAAGCTGCGGCCGCAGGCTTCAGCCGATGAGGAAAAGCCGGTCAACGGTGGCAAGGCGGTCGCGACCTGACGCGCGGGCCCGAAGGGGTGACAGAGTGGTGACCGGCAAAGGCATCGTCATCCGCGAGGCGCATTTCCCCGGCCGCGCGCCGATCGAGGCTTATGGCAATGGCGGCTTCCGCTTTGCCGACATGTCGCATCGCGGCTCGCTCCTATGTCTGCCGTCCGGCATCCACGGCTGGGAGCCGGCAAATCCCCTGGCGCTGACGGTTGCGGATTTCGACCGGCTTCTGGCCGAGGCCGACAAGATCGAGATCCTGCTGGTGGGCATGGGCAGGGATCTGCGGCCGTTGCCGGCGGCACTGCGGGGGGCATTGAAGGATGCAGGCATAGCCTTCGACCCGATGTCGACCGGGGCAGCAGTGCGGACCTACAACGTCCTTCTGGCGGAAAACCGCGCCGTGGCTGCCGCGCTCATCGCCGTCGACTGATATGTCGCAGAATGCCAAAATCGTCATGGAGGCGGTGCGCGCCGCCGACCATGACCGCTATCTCACCGCCCTCTACGCGCCCGCCGACAAGCGCGATGCGCTGTTTTCCCTTTACGCTTTCAATGCCGAGATCGCCGGCATCCGTGACCGCATCCATGAGGCGTTGCCCGGCGAGGTGCGGCTGCAGTGGTGGCGCGATGTCATTGACGCCGGCGGCGAGGCGGGCGCTGGCCATCCCGTCACCGAAGCCTTGAACGCCACCATTGCGGCATTCAAGCTGCCGAAACAGGCCTTCGAGAACATGCTCGAGGCACGCATCTTCGATCTCTACGACGACCCGATGCCATCGCGCACCGATCTGGAGGGCTATTGCGGCGAGACGGCGGCCGCGCTCATTCAACTCGCGGCGATGGTGCTCGATTCCGCCGAGGCGCCAGGATTTGCCGAACTGGCGGGCAGGGCGGGCTGCGCCCAGGCAATAACGGGGCTTTTGCTTCTGCTGCCGCTGCACCGCAGGCGCGGGCAGTGTTTTATCCCGGCTGACATCCTGGCGGCGGCAGGCTCGTCGCCGGAAGAATTTGTTGCCGGTGACGGCGGGTCTGGCGCCCAGCGCGCCGTGGCCGCGATGATCGCGCTGGCGCGCGAACATCTTTCGGCCTTCGAGCGGGGTGCCGCGGCGCTGCCGTGGTCATTGCGTCCGGCATTCCTGCCGCTGGCGCTGTCACGCGCTTATCTCGACAAGATGGAAGGCCTGCGCCACGCACCGCTCGGCGGCGTGGCACAGCTGTCGGCATTGCGCCGGCATTGGTTGCTGCTGCGTCGTGCAGGCAAGGGCTGGCCGACACTTTGACGTAAACGTCAATCGTGTTAAGGAGTCAGCCTGCCGAGAACTGTCGCCGAAGACGACAGGCTGGCCAGGAGGAAATCCATGAGCTTGCCCGTGCTGGTCGCGATCGTCGTGCTAGGCATTGCGCTGTCGGTTGCCGCAGTGCATTTCACCGGCGGCAGCAAGCTGGCCACTCTGGACAGCCGGGATCAAACTCTGCGCCTTTTCGCCGAGGATTTTCCTGATGAGGCAGCCACGACTGTCCGTCTGACGGCGGATGCCCGGACCGCGTTTCTGGCCATCGGGCGAGGGCGCGTCGGTATCGTTCATGGCATCGGCGACTGTTTCTTGACGCGTGTCGTCACCGCTGCGGACGTCGCGGTGTCCGAACCTGACGAGACGAACACAATTCCGATGCGGCTGACGGACTTCACCTGGAAGGGCGGCCGCTTCCGCTTCGCCAATGCCGCCGACGCGCGGGCCTTGCTGAACGCCCTCGAGCCGCGAGACACGAGTTCCGCCAGGACGGCCGCGTGATGGACAGCTACGATTTTCCGCAGGTCACCCAACTGGCCATTCCGTTTTTCGTCGCCGCGATCCTGATCGAGCTATGGCTGGTGCGCACAGGTCGCGCGAAGGGCTCGTTCGAGACGCGCGACACGTTGACCAGCCTGATGATGGGCACCGGCAATGTCGTTGCCGGGCTGCTGCTTGGCGTCGTCTCCTACTGGGCGCTGCTCTGGCTCTGGCAGTTCCGTATCTTCAATCTCGGCCTGTCGGGCTGGGTGTTCCTGGCCGTCTTCCTGCTCGATGACCTGCGCTACTACGTCTATCACCGTATTGCGCACCGGGTGCGCTGGGTGTGGGCGGAGCACGTCAATCACCATTCCAGCCAGCACTACAATTTGTCGACGGCGCTCAGGCAGAGCTGGACCGGGCTGTTCACCTTCATGTTCGTGCTGCAGGCGCCACTGGTGCTGCTCGGCTTTCACCCGGCGGTGATTGCCTTTACCTTCGGCTTCAACCTGGTCTGGCAGTTCTGGATCCACACCGAGACGATCGGCAAGATGTGGGGCTGGTTTGAATTCGTCTTCAACACGCCCTCGCACCACCGCGTCCATCACGCCACCAATCCGCGCTATCTCGACGCCAACTATGCCGGCACGCTGATCATCTGGGACCGCATGTTCGGCACCTTCGTCGAGGAATTGGAGGAAGACCGGCCGCGCTACGGGATCGTCAGGAACCTGGGCACTTTCAATCCGCTGAAAGTTGCATTTCACGAATGGATCGGCATGTTCAGGGATGCCTTCGCACCCGATCTGACGCCGCGCGAGCGCCTGAACTACCTTATCAAGCCGCCAGGCTGGAGCCATGACGGCTCGCGCGAGACGTCGGAGAGCTTGAAAGCGGCGTATGTCAGGAGAAATCCGGGCGAGGCGGGCAAGCCGGGACTGCCGCCGGCGGGTGTCGAGCCGGCGGAATAGTCTTGCTACGATGGCTCGCTCGACCCGCCATCACGCATCAGCGCTTCATAGTCGCGACCGCCATAGAAGATTTTGACGATACGCACGAGGTCGTTGTCGATTGCGTAGGCGATGACGGCCGAGTGTTCGAACGGCACGGTTCGCAGCCCCGGCGCTATCCCGTCGCGGGACCGCCCGCCGCGAGGCGCATTGCCAATGCTCTGGCAGCGAAGCTTGATCCGGTCGACGAATTGAACGGCTACGCGCTCGCTTCCGCTCTGGTCGAGAATATAGCTCGCAATCGAATCCAGATCGGCGAGCGCCTCTTGGCTAAGAATGACGGCGAGACGCTGGATCATCGCTCTCTCTCGCCAGCTCCGAGATTCGCTTCTTTACTCTCTCGATCGCTTCGTCCAGCGGGACGCCTGGCCTCGTGTCTTCGATCGAAGCTTTTACGCGCGCCCGGATCGAGGCCATACGTTCGGCATGTTCTTCTTCTTCGCGCTGAAAGGCGCGAAGAGCGGCGCGGATGACCTCGCTCGCTGAGCCGAAAGAGCCATCCTCGACTTTTTCCCGGATCATACGTGCCATGGCGGGCGTGACGGTGACGGATAGTTTCTCGGCGGATTCCATGGGCCGGCTCCTGAGGCGCAAAGTAGGATACTATACCACTTTGCACTCTGATCCAAACAGATGCGGCAATCCGCTATTCCGCGGCCTCAGCCGTTAATGCCGGCAATCCCAGCCATTGCCGGCAATCGGCCCGCGCACGCGACGTGATGGCATGCCTCTTGGCTACGGTCTTGTCCTTGCCGCGCAGGCGCTTGCCTTCGACTTTCTGTGCTTCAACCGGCGGGAATAGGCCGAAATTGACGTTCATCGGCTGGAACGATCGCTTCCCCGGCTCATCGTCGGAGACGATATGGCCGCCGGTGATGTGGTTGAGCAGCGCGCCGAAGGCGGTGGTGAGTGGCGGCAGCGATGGTGCATGGCCAAGCCGCTCAGCGGCGGCGAAGCGGCCGGCGAGCAGGCCGATCGCGGCGCTCTCGACATAGCCTTCGCAGCCGGTGATCTGGCCGGCAAAGCGCAGGCCGGGCCGCGATTTCAGCTGCAGCGAGCCGTCGAGCAAGGTCGGAGAATTGATGTAGGTGTTGCGGTGCAGGCCGCCCAGGCGGGCGAAGTCGGCGTTTTCCAGGCCCGGAATGGTGCGGAACACGCGCACCTGCTCGGCGTGCTTCAATTTGGTCTGAAAGCCGACCATGTTGTAGAGCGTGCCCAGCGCGTTGTCCTGGCGCAGCTGGACGACCGCATAGGCCTTCACCGTCGGGTTATGCGCATTGGTCAGGCCCATCGGCTTCATCGGTCCGTAGCGCAGCGTCTCGACGCCGCGTTCGGCCATGATCTCGATCGGCAGGCAACCGTCGAAATAGGGCGTGCCTTCCCACTGCTTGAATTCGGTCTTCTGGCCGTCGACCAGCGCCTGCACGAAGGCGAGGTACTGATCATTGTCCATCGGACAGTTGATATAGTCCTTGCCGGTCCCGCCCGGTCCGACCTTGTCATAGCGCGACTGGAACCAGCAGGTGTCCATGTCGATCGTATCGAAATGGACGATCGGCGCGATGGCGTCGAAGAAGGCCAGCGCATCGGCGCCGGTCGCCTCGGCGATCGATTGGGCAAGCGATGGTGCGGTCAGCGGCCCGGTGGCGATGATCGCCTGGTCCCACCCCGCCGGCGGCAGGCCGGGAACTTCCTCGCGCTCGATGGCGATCAGCGGGTGTGCTTCGAGTTTTTTCGTCACCGCGTCGGAAAAACCGTCGCGGTCGACCGCCAGCGCGCCGCCGGCCGGCACCTGGTTGGCGTCGCCGGCGCTCATGATCAATGAGCCCGCGAGCCGCATTTCGGCATGCAAAAGGCCAACGGCGTTGTTTTCGGCGTCGTCGGAGCGGAAGGAGTTCGAACAGACGAGTTCGGCCAGGCCATCGGTCTTGTGGGCGTCGGTGCCGCGAACCGGACGCATTTCATGTAAGACGACGGGAACGCCGGCCTCAGCCGCTTGCCATGCCGCTTCGGAACCGGCGAGCCCGCCGCCGATGATATGGATTGGATTTTTGCTCATGGCGCCGGAATAATCGCTTGCCGCGGCGATTGCAATTGTCGCGCGCGCGAAACGCCTGGTCGGGAAAGCCTGCCCCTGAAAACAACAACACCCGCCGGGGGAGGAGGTCCGGCGGGTGTCGTTTTGGGGTTCGACCCTCGGGAGGAGGTGAAGGCCGACCGTATTCGTCGTCGCCGGGGAGGAGGTCGGCTCAGACGAAATTCTTTTCGCATTTTTAGCGAGGGCGAAGCCTCTGGGGCAAAATTCGTTTCGCCCCGGGAAACAACGCCCGCCGCGGGAGGAGGTGCGGCGGGCGCCGTTTGGGTGGCCAACCCTCGGGAGGAGGTGAAGGTTGGGCCTATTCGTCATCGCCGGGGAGGAGGTCGGCTTTGACGAAATTCTTTTCGCCACTTTAAAGAGGGGCAAAGCCTCTGGGCAAAACTCGTTTGCCTGGGAAACAACGCCCGCCGCGGGAGGTGCGGCGGGCGCCGTTTTGGTGGTCAACCCTTGGGAGGAGGATAAGGGCTGACCGTCTTCGCTTGGGTCGGGGAGGAGGTCGACCCCAGCGAAATTCCTTGGTTAGACCGCCTTGCGGGCGACGATCTTGATTTCGTCGCGGACGATACCGAGATCATGCAGCTGGCGATTCGAAAGGCGACCCAGCTCGGTAACCGTCTCGCGATAAACGCGCCAGTTACGATAGTTGCGGATCAGGTTCATTGTCATGCTCTTCTCAAAACTGGTTCGGACCATTCGCGGTCCGAAGAATTAGACCGCCTTGCGAGCGACGTAAGGAATATCGCTGCGGCTGATGCCGAGGTCGGTCAGTTCACGGGTGCTCAGGCGGCTCAGCTCGGAAACGGTGTCCCGGTAGCGGCGCCAGTTGCGGTAGTTGCGGATCAGGTTCATGGTAGTTCTCGTTTCGTCTTTCTCGCGGATCATTCCGTTTGTGTACGAACCATAAATAGGGTGACCCATATCGATTTAAAAGCGCTATGACTGCATGGCAGCAATGCAAATTGTGCAATGCAACATTAACGCGGCTTCACGGACCTGACACAAAGAAGCCGGAATCAGAAAGTGCCGTGGCGTCAAGGGTTTGGCTGCGTCGGCTAAAAAGACGACCGGGTGGGGAGTGAGGACATGGCGGGGTACTCGACACGGGTCAGGGCCGACATCGAGCGATGGCGGCAGGCCGGACTGATCGACGCCTCGACGGCTGATGTGCTGAGGCGCGACGTCGACATCAACGCACGCCAGTCGCTCAGCTTCGGCTCGATACTGGCGATGATGGCAGCCCTGCTCTTTGGAGCGGCCGTCCTTATCTTCGTCGCCGCCAATTGGGAAACGATCCCGCGGCTGGCGCGGGTGGCCGCGCTTTTTGCCATCATCCTTGGCGGCTATGTCGGCGGCGCGGTGCTGAAGACGCGCGACCATGCGGCAATCGGCGAAGCCCTGTGGATCGTGGCAGCGGCCGCGTTCGGCGGCTCGATCGCGCTGATTGGCCAGATGTACCATTTGTCCGGCGACGAGGCTTCGGCGCTGGTCACCTGGGGCGCCGGCACGGCGCTGGCGGCGATTGCGCTGCGGTCGAACCCGCTGACCGTCGCGGCGGTCGGTATCGCCGACGCCTGGCTGTTCCTGAAAGGGTTCGACTATTACAGCCGTAGCGACTTTCCGCATGCGTTCGTCGTCATGGCGGTGGTGCTGTTTGCCGTCTCGTTCTGGACCCGCAGCCAGCCGGCGCGGCACCTGATCATCCTGTCGCTGCTCTTCTATCTCGTATTGCTGGCGATGGACCATGCGACGCTGCCGGTGGCGATCCCGCTGGTCATAGTCTCTGTGGTGCTTTTCGCTGTTGCCGTCTTTGCACCGGAACCGGTCGACAGGATCGTGCGGCTTGGCGGCCGCTTGCCGTTGCACGCGTTGCTTGGCTTCCTCACCGGCCTGGCCATCATCCAGTTCGAACTGGCCGACGAAAGTACCTACAACAGCGGTTTCGCCATCGCTTCGGTCGTCGCACTGGCCGGCATCGTCGCGGCAATCGTGCTGGCAGGGCGCGAGAGCCGGGGACTGCGCTGGCTCGCCTATCTCGGCTTCGCCTTCGAACTCGCCATCATCTATGTCGTGACCTTGCAGTCGATGCTCGATACGGCCGGCTTCTTCCTGGCCGCCGCGGTGCTGCTTGGCATGCTTGCGATCGTCATCATCCGCGTCGAAAAACGCATGAAGGATCCAGCCACCGGGGGAGCCACGGCATGATGACCGGAAAGAGGCTTGTCATCTCGGCACTGGTCCTGACGCTCGTCCAGATCGGATTCCTGAGCTGGATCATCGCCGGACGGGCAGCGATCCTGCGCAATGGCAAGGAGGTGCTGCTGAAGATCGAGCCCGTCGATCCGCGCGATCTCTTGCGCGGCGACTATATCATCCTCGGCTATGACATTTCGCGCATACCGGTGAAAATGATCGCCAACATTCCCGAGGGCAAATTCTCGAGCGACGACACGCCGATCGTGGTCCGGCTGAAGAAGGGCACCGATGGGTACTGGACACCGACCACAGCCTGGTTCGGCAAGGCGCCGGGCCCGGCCAGCGCAGAGGAGGCCGACATTTCGGGCCATGTCGCCGCGAGTTGGGACCTTCGCGGCGAAGGCATGACGATCGCGCCGGATTACGGCATCGAACGGTTCTACCTGCCCGAAGGCGAAGGGCTGGCGATTCAGGGCGACATGCGGGTGCGCCCGTTCGGGATCAAGCTGGCGCTCGCCGCCGATGGCACGGCGCAGATCAAGGCGCTGGTGGATGGCGACAAGACGCTGTTCGAGGAGCCGCTTTATTGATGTCCATCGCGCCCATAATGTGATTTCAGAGAAGTTTTCGGCGAAGCAGTCGAAAGTCGACAATGCGGAGGAGTCTGATTTTGTCGGTCACGAATCTGTCGAATGCCGCGTCGAAATCATTCCCGATCGCTCGCCATTCGTCTCTCAACGCGCGAACGCGCCGTGCGCGCAGCCAGTTCTTTACCTTGGCGACGGCCCCCTTGGGTTTCAGGATGACGCCACAGCCGTAGTCGGCGTCCACAGTGAAATAGTCGAGATCCGGATTGCCCAGAACGAAATCGATAAATGCCTTGTAGGTCACGCCGCACCACTCACCGCGGAAAAAGGAGGGATTGGCCGCGGTCCGGTTTGGGGGCAGGCAGTCATGCACCACCACGGCACCCCCGGGCGAGACCATGCGGAAGGCTTCCCGGATATCGCGCGCCGAGCACTCGTATGTGTGGTGCGGATCAACGAACACAATGTCGAATGTCTGCCCCTTTAGGCGCACGTCATTGAGACATGCCGCAATATCCTCGTCTGCGGATGTGAAATCCACGGGGAGGCCATCGACTGGCGGCTCAGTTGCCCGATACACCAGGCGCATGCAGGGCTGAAAACCCAATTGCGATGCTTCTATATACCTGAAGCCCGTAGTGCTCGTGTTGATCTCCAGGTAACTCGTGAGCCCGAAGCGCACCGAGAGCAGCCCACAGATGTGGGCCTTGTTCCAGTATTCAAGCATCATCATTGTCCCGCCATTCCCGACAATGAGTTGACCTCATTATCGGCAATCTCTCAAGCGATCGATCGGTAGGACTTTTCACGGGCTTTCGGCCGCGGACGACAGCAACAGATCCGGGATGAGGCGGAGCCAAACGGTCATGTGGGGTTGGTGCGGATGAAGGGACTCGAACCCCCACGCCTTTCGGCACTGGAACCTAAATCCAGGGCGTCTACCAGTTCCGCCACATCCGCATGACCCGGCAATCCCATGTAGCCATCATTCTGTCAATGTCGGAGACAAGATGTCGGGTCAGGGCCGAAATGTTGGTTATTCGCCTAAACGCGAAGACTGTTGAAAATTAGGCTCGCCTGTGACAAAAGGCGTGTCAAATGTGACGGGACGCGACGATCCGCTTCTACAAGATGTGATAAGAAGTAGGAAAAACAAGAACTTATTCACATTTTGGAACGCAGTTTGGGAGAGTTTGAGCCGCATTTCCGGTCAAATCGCCAGGTTCCGTACCAAAAGCCATTCCCGGCAAGAATTACCGGCAGGCTGTAAACGGCAGGGAGCCGTTTGGCAGCCTCATTGGTGAAAACAAAGGTTTTACGATGCAGGTCACCGAAACACTCAATTCCGGTCTCAAGCGCGAGATCAAGATCACCGTGCCGGCCGGTGACATGGAAGCCAAGCTGATGGCGCGGCTGTCGGACGCCCGCGACAAGGTTCGCATCAACGGCTTCCGTCCGGGCAAGGTGCCGGTGCAGCACCTGCGCAAGGTTTATGGCAAGTCGTTCATGGCCGAGGTGGTCAACGAGATCCTCAACGACTCGACCCGTTCGATCATCACCGGGCGCGGCGAAAAGGCCGCCATGCAGCCCGAGGTCATCATGACCGAGGACGAGAAGGAAGCCGAGAAGATCCTGGCCGGCGGCGCCGACTTCGAGTTCCGCCTCAACTATGAGGTCATTCCGGCGATCGAGATCAAGGATTTCTCCGACATCAAGGTAACGCGCCAGGTGTTCGACGTTCCGGATTCGGAGATCGACGACCAGGTCAAGCGCGTCGCTGAATCGGCCCGCAGCTACGAGCCGAAGACCGGCAAGGCCACCGAGGGCGACCGCGTCTCGATCGACTATGTCGGCAAGATCGCCGGCGAGGCTTTCGCTGGCGGCGCCGGCAATGATCAGCCGCTGGTGCTGGGCTCCAAGGAGTTCATTCCGGGCTTCGAGGAGCAGCTGATCGGCACCAAGGCCGGCGACGAGAAGCAGGTCACCGTGACCTTCCCGGACAACTACCAGGCAGCGCATCTGGCCGGCAAGGAAGCGACGTTCGACGTCACGGTTAAGGAAGTGTCGAGGCCCGGCGAATTGGAAATCAACGACGAGACCGCCAAGAACCTTGGCCTGGAGTCGCTCGAGCGCCTGCGTGACATCGTGCGCGGCCAGATCGAGAACCAGTTCGGCTCGATGACGCGCCAGAAGGTCAAGCGCCAGTTGCTCGATCAGCTCGATGCGGCCTATTCGTTCGAAGCGCCGTCGAAGCTCGTCGAGGCGGAATTCAACAACATCTGGGCACAGGTCAACCGCGACCTGGAAGCCGCCGGCCGCACCTTCGCCGACGAGGAGACGACCGAGGAAGAGGCGCGCGCCGAATATATGCGCCTTGCCGAGCGCCGCGTGCGCCTCGGCCTGGTGCTGGCCGAGATCGGCGAGAAGGCCGGCATCACCGTATCGGACGAGGAACTGCAGCGCGGCCTGTTCGAGCAGGTTCGCCGCTTCCCGGCCAACCAGCAGCAGGAAGCCTTCGAGTTCTACCGCAGCAACCCCGAGGCGCTGAACGCGCTCAGGGCGCCGATGTTCGAGGAGAAGGTTGTCGACCACCTGCTCGAACAGATCTCGGTCACCGACGTCAAGGTCAGCAAGGAAGAGCTGATGGCCGACGACGAGGAGGCCGAAACCGCGACCAAGGCGAAGCCGGCCAAGAAGGCCGCCGCGAAGAAGGCTGACGACAAGAAAGCCGACGACGCGGAAGAGCCGAAGAAGAAAGCCGCACCGAAGAAAAAGGCGGCCAAGGACGCCGAATAGGGCGCACGTTCCGACGAATTCCGAAAGGCCGCCTCCGGGCGGCCTTTTTCGTTGCGAAACTGCAACATCGGATTCGTTCCTGATGGGCACCGGTGGCGATACGAAGCCTTGATCATTATCTGATTGGTTGGAAGACCAGAGGTAGTTGGTGATGTCGTTGGGGGTGTTCGTGGAAATGAGGCGCGCTGCCGCCACGGTGTTTTTCCTGGCCTTGGCTTGCGGCGCTGCCGGGGCCGGCACGGACAATTGGCGTTTCGACACCGGCAATGACGGCCTCGTCACCGCGTCGGTCTATGCCACCAACAAGCTGATCACCGGGGGCGGTGCGCTGAGCTACAGCCCGGTGCTGACCATTGCCTGCCGTGCGGACGGCGAGCCGGCCTGGACCGAATGGCTGCAATTGAACGACGCGGTCTCCGCCAGCCGGAAAATCACCATGTCGGTCACCATCGACGGTGACAGCAAATTCGATGAGAGCTGGTCCGTCGGCACACGCGGCAGGCTGCTGATGCGCGACGGCGCCGAGGCAATCAAGCGCCTCGTCCCGGCAAACCGCCTGCTGCTGTCGTGGCGCTTCGGGCTGCTGTCCGGACGCGGCCAGGCCGATTTCGACCTGGCCGGCTTCGGTGAGGCGGTCAGACAGATTGCCGGCAACTGCAGGACCGATCCGCCTTGATTGTGAAAAGGGGCAGCCTTTTGGGCTGTTGCTACCGGAAGATTGATCCGAAAAGTGCGCGATATCGGCATCGTTCTTCCAAGATTGAATGATTTTCAAATTCCAGCCAAGGCATCATCCGGCGCTCTGGCGGCGCTGCCTCGCGGGATTCCGGACTCAGATCAGCAACAACCCCTTCATGCTGGAATAGCCTTTTCGCCCGATGATGATGTGGTCGTGCACGGAAATACCCAGCCGCTTGGCCGCTTCGATGATCTCTTTTGTCATCTCGATATCAGCGCGCGACGGTGTTGGGTCGCCCGAGGGGTGGTTGTGGACCAGGATGATCGCGGTGGCCGACAGTTCGAGCGCGCGCTTGACCACTTCCCTGGGATAGACCGGCGTGTGGTCGACCGTGCCGGTCTGCTGCACTTCGTCGGCGATCAGCGCGTTCTTCTTGTCGAGGAACAGGATGCGGAACTGCTCGCGCGCCTCGAACGCCATGGCCGAGCGGCAATAGTCGAGAAGCTGTTGCCATGAGGCCAGGACTTCGCGGCCATGGACCTCGCCGCGCGCCATGCGCTGGGCGGTTGCCGCGACGACCTTCAGCTCGAGCGCCACGGTCGGGCCGATGCCCTTGACCTCCTGCAACAGGCCGACGGGCGCGCCGAGCACTTCGGCCAAGGTGCCGAAGCGGGCCAGCAGCGCCTTGGCGACCGGCTTGGTGTCGGCGCGCGGTATCAGGCGGAAGAGCAGGAGTTCCAGGAGCTCATAATCGGGCAAGGCATCCGGACCGGCCGAGGCAAAGCGCTCGCGCAGACGATCGCGATGGCCGAGATAATGCGGTTTTTCATCGACTGCCGCCTTGGCTCTCGCCGCCGGCCGCACCGGCACCTCGGAGAAGAAGCTCCGTTCGTCGTCGTCGCCTTGTGTCGCCATGTGCCGCCCATATCCAGCCCGCAGCTGAGCAATGATCGCTGATCTCCACGAAATACTAGGACGGCGGGCAGGGGCGGTCGAGGTCTTTTCGGCGGCAAGGAATGGATGGCCTCCGCCTTCCGCGCAATGTTGCGGCAATGGGAGTCGCGCAAGCTCTCGGTGTCGTCATCGATGACGCCCCATTCGGAGACAACCAAGATGCCCAGGCTCATTCGTATCCTGCTGCGCTACGATCCATGCACCGATGGCAGGGTCAGCGATGGCCGTCCGCACAGTTGCCGGGCAATAATGCGCTGGTTACGAGACCAGGACGAGGGCGAAGACTGGCGGCCACGCAAACACTGGAAATAGGCCGCCATCCAAGACCTCGCGACGGCCTCCTAGACCGGCAAGCCGGGGCGGTCGAGCTTTTTGGGCGACAAAGTAAAAATCTCGCAGCCGGTGTCGGTCACGCCGATCGTGTGCTCGTATTGCGCCGACAGCGAGCGGTCGCGTGTCACCGCCGTCCAGCCGTCCGACAGGACCTTCACATGCGGCCGGCCGAGGTTGATCATCGGCTCGATGGTGAAGATCATGCCGGGGCGCATTTCCACGCCTTCATTGGCATTGCCGTAGTGCAGGATGTTGGGAGCGTCGTGGAACAGCTGACCGACGCCGTGGCCGCAGAAATCGCGCACCACCGAGCAGCGCTCGGCTTCGGCGTAGGTCTGGATGGCGGCGCCGATGACACCGGTGCGCGCGCCCGGCCTGACGGCGGCGATGCCGCGCATCAGGCATTCGTGGGTGACCTCGAGCAGGCGTTCGGCTGCCCGCTTGATCGTGCCGACCGGATACATACGCGAGGAATCGCCGTGCCAGCCGTCGAGGATGTAGGTCACGTCGATGTTGACGATATCGCCATCCTTCAGCGGCTTGTTGTCGGGAATGCCGTGACAGACGACATGGTTGATCGAGGTGCAGGACGATTTCGTGTAGCCGCGATAGTTGAGCGTGGCCGGCAGTGCGCCGTGGTCCATGCCGAACTCGAAGACGAAACGGTCGATGGTGTCGGTGGTGACTCCGGGGCCGACCATCGGCACCAGCTCGTCCAGGCAGCGCGCGGTGAGGTCGCATGCCTTGCGCATGCCGGCAAAGCCTTCCTCGCCATAAAGGCGGATCTGGCCGGTGTTTCTGAGCGGTGCCGTGGCGGCGTCGAGATAGGTGACCATTTTGCCCATATAGAAGGTGGCGCGCCGCAGGAGCGCGGGCGCGGAGATGTCACCAGATTTGGCACCTGAGGGCGAAAGGTTCAAGGACGAACTGCCTGATGCGGCCCCAACGGCCGGATATTCGCTTGCCCCGCCGGTCAGGCGCACGGCCTTCGACGCGGAGACCGACCCGGCCAACCAGTAGTCGCTGCCGCCGGAAAGGCCTGCCGGGCCGCTCGATGCCGGCGCCAGATGCAGCAAGGAGGCAGTTTTCCGCAGTGACGACACATTTCCGTGGCACACCGCACAAAGCAACTTTTGACGATAAGCGGCGTTGCTTGGGCGATGCCGGTCGGGAGATGTCGGATGGACAGATTGCAATTCGAGGTGCCGGTGCGCATCGCACCAGGCCCTGGCTTGCCCGTCGAGGAAATCTACAGCGTCGAGCAGGCGCTCGATTTTCTGCAGGACTGGCCGGCGCGCCGGCAGGGACCGGTGTATCAGAAAGCCTTCAATGCCTGTTTCGGTGCCACGGTCGATGTGGTCGAGACCGAAGACGCCTGCCGGGCGTTCATGGCGTTCTGCCGCGTCGCCGGACTGATGGCCGGCGACATGATGGCGCCGCGCAGGCGCAGCGGCGAGGCGAGAGCGCTGCAGGCCTGAGGGCTTCATCGAGTGGGGGGAACCAGTTCAGCTTGAGTGTGCATGACGATTCGCTTGCGCCGATGCATTGGCCGGCGCTGTTAAGCTTCCGTTTCCACCTTCGCGGTTAGCCATTGATTGTTCGGCAATGGTTGATTCGTTGCGTCAGTTTCATGGGTCGGAAGATGTCCTCAGAAAAAGTCCGTGCGTTCCCGATCGATCGTCAGCTGTTCTTGGTCAGGGAAGTTGCCGCCAAGCTCGGCAATCTGCATGGCGAGACCGCCACCTCGTTCTGGAAGACAAAGGCGGCGGAGTTGCTCGATCTCATTGTCGGGACGGGCAGGGACAGAACGGCAGCCGGTGACGAAGTGCGCAGGTTCTTCCTTGCCGTTCAAAGAGAATTATCGGCTGGTGCGACCGTGGAAGAGGTCCCGATCCTTACCGCCTGAAGTAAATCCTGCCCGCAAGCAGGCTGCACGCTTGGCGACGCCGGAAATGCGTCATTTGCCCTCCATGGCGTGCCGAGAAGGTCCGCGTGCCGAGGCCGGCTGTTGGAGCCAATGGCTGCTAGCCAATGGCCGCCTCGTAGAAAGTGAATCGAACTTTTTAGCCGTTCATTCATACATGCATGCTTTCTAATTGATCATGCTGTTCAACTGCTTCACCCGGATTCGGCTCGTGGCGGCCGGCATGCGCCGCAGCAGAGCCGCGAACGTCGCCACCATCTTTGCCCTTACCCTGCCGATCGTTGTCGGTGCGGCGGGTTTTGGCGTTGAAACCTCCTATTGGTACTACAACAGCTTGAGATTGCAGGCCACGGCGGATGCCGCGGCCTATGCCGGCGCGCTGGAGAAGATCGCGGGTTCCGACACGCCGACAATCGTCGCGGCCGCGACCCAGTCGGCGACCGACAACGGCCTCGGGAACGGCACCATCGTCGTCAATACGCCGCCGACGTCAGGGCCGAACATTGCCAAAAAGGCCGTCGAGGTGGTCCTCGGCCAGAATCTCGACCGGATGTTCACCTTGATCTTCACTCAGAGCCAGGTTCCAGAACAGGCGAGGGCGGTGGCGCTCATCACCGACGCCTCCAAGGCTTGCCTCCGGGCGCTCAATCCGTCGGCACCGCAGTCGGTGCTCTTCTCCGGCAGCACCAGCATGACGCTCAACGGCTGCGTCATCATGACGAATTCGATCGCCAGCGACGCCATCAAGGTGCAGGGATCGGCGGCTCTCACGGCCGACTGCCTGATCTCGGCGGGCGGCGTCGTGCTGAATAATCCGGTGACCACGATCTGCAAGGCGCCGATCACCCAGGCCTTGCCCATACCCGATCCGTTCGCCAGCGTGCCAGCGCCCGCCGCCAGCAATCCATGCCAGAATGTCAACGGAGGCAAGTCGACCCAAACGATCCAGCCCGGGACCTATTGCAGTGGCATGAGCCTCAACGGCAATGTCACGCTTTCTCCCGGCGTTTATGTTGTCCAGGGCAATTTGAAAATCAACGCGGGCGCGGTCATCCAAGGCGACGGCGTGACCATCTTCATGGCGGGCAGCAGCACCGTCAGCATGAACGGGAACGCGACGGTGACGCTCAGCGCGCCGCAGTCGGGCACCTATTCCGGCATGCTGTTCTACGGTGACAGGACAGGCACGGCGGCGCAGAGTACCTTCAACGGTACGGCAACATCCTTGCTGACCGGCGCCGTCTATTTCCCCAAGCAGCAGGTCAACTACCTCGGCAATTTCTCAGGCAACAATGGCTGCACGCAGATTGTGGCCGACACTATCCAGTGGTCCGGCAATTCCACGATCAACCAGGACTGCTCGAGCCTGGGAATGAAGGACATCCCCGCGGCGGCGTCGGTCGCGATTGTCGAATGAAGCGCGTGGCCCATCGATTGATCCCAGCCATTCGCGAAGACGCGGGCGCTGCCGCGGTTGAGTTCGCGATGGTCCTGCCCATCCTTTGCGTGGTACTGCTAGGCATCGCCGACGGCTGGTCATACGTCACCAGTTCGCTGTCGATGCGTGCCGGCGTGAAGACGGCGGCGAACATGGTCTTGGCGGGCTCCGCCGACGACAGCGCGACGCGGGCCGCGGCACTGGCGAACTGGGAGAGGATGCCGGACGACGGTCAGGTCACGCTGAGCCGGATCTACAAATGCGGGACGACCGTGGTCGACGCCTCGACCTTGTGCAGCGGGCCGAAAGCACCGTCGGTCTTTGTCCAGATCGACGCATCGGCGACGTGGACTCCGCCCTTCACCTTCGGCGTGTTTTCCGCCCCCAGCGCGATCGGCCAGCGGGAGCTGATCCGTGTTCGGTAATGCGGGAGGCTTCAGGGCCGATCGATCGGGCGGAGCCGCGCTCGAATTCGCGCTGATCGCACCGTTCCTTATCATGCTGCTATTCGGAATCTTCGCCTTCGGCTGGTCGATGAATTCGGCCTCCAGCGTTCGCTACACGCTGGAGGCGTCCGCACGGTCCCTGCAGCTTAACAACACGCTGACCCAGGCCGACATCCAGGCGATCGCGACGCAGAAACTGCTTGCGCTGGGTCTGAAGAACGTGAACGTCACGATCGCCACCGACCCGGCGAGCGGCGGCTTTCGCATGGCGCACCTGACCGCTGCCTATGCGTTCGTCATAGATTTCCCATATTTCGACGCCTACCCGATCAATTACGCGACGACCGTTACCGTGCCGCTGGTCGGCGGTTAGCCACCTAGTCCGCCAACCGCGAATCTGCTGGCCTCGAGCCCTGCGGCCGGGCTGCATGAGTTCCCCTCGTTGACGAGCATGCAATTCAAGTCTGGCAAAGGAGTCATGGGTCGGCGCTTTTCTGCCGCGTGACGGGCCCTTTTTCACAGTGGGGCGTAGCCGAAAGTTTATCCAAGACATCAAGGATCTTTAAACTTCTGCCCGTTACCAGAGCACGTATGGCCTCGTGGCGGAGCGGCTACGCTAGAGACTGCAAATCTCGGAAGCCTCGGTTCGATTCCGAGGCGAGGCCTCCAAAATTCCGAAGCTGATGGACTGGTGGATCGGGCGGGAGTGGATCCATCCCTGGTCCATTTCCGCATTACGCCAAGCGTTTCCGCTTGAGCGCAAAAAAAGTTCTAACGGAACAGATATTTCGACACTTCGGGGTTGCCGCGGCGCCACATCACATTGTCGAGGAAGTAATGGTGCACGTTGATGAAAATCAACACGATGAAGAAGAACAGCGACGATCCCAGGACTTCCCGGTCATAGGGGATAAGGGCCGTCAGCACGGTCGGCACCAGCCAGAAACCCAGACCGCCGAGGAGAAGGCCAGCACTGATGAACTCCAGAAGCCGCACCCTGTAAGCCGGACCAAGGATGGACAGGATTCTGGATGGTGGAACGTTCTCGGCATCGCGCTCGTCACGCTCGAAATTGCTCTGGCAACGCCAGACTACCGCCAGGTACTGCAAGGAATGGAGCGCCGGCACCACAAGCAGCCAGAGCGGATTTGTCCTTACGATCAGAATCCAGAGATATAGGGACGCGATGTAGGCGATGACGCCGTTATACGGCAGGCTGCCGCCATTCCTGCTCCAACGATTGATCAGCATCACGGCAGTGGCGGCCGTGGAAGCGGCCGCGGCCGACAGCGCAATCGCGTTGAGCCATGCAGGGGGTGGCAAACGTATAATATTCCAGCCCCAGGTATTTTCCCTGCCTGACTGCCGTGTTCGTCTGAAGCCATGCGAACAGCCAAACGGCATAGCTGTTGATCAGCAGGATTTTCTTGTCCGGATCGGTGAAGAACCTGCGCTTCAGGACGGCATCCACCATCAACATACCGTAGCCTTGCTTGACGTAGTGCCAGCCCACGAAAAAGAACATCGCGTTGGTTGCGTTGCCCAGCAGCCGGGCGTTCGCCGTTATCGAGCCGTAGGCAAAAAATGCACCCATGAGCAGGGGAACGACGATGCCGGCGACGATGTAGCGGATCTGGAGGTTCCTGTCGTAGCCGTCGCCGCGCAGCTTCCGCCCAAAATGGCGGTAGAAGAGTTGGTATGAGTGGGCGAAGTGCGGATAGTTGATCAGATAAGCCAGGAAAAGCATCGTCGCCGCCACGAGACCTTCGTATCTCAGTGGCACGAAGTACAGCGCCGGCAAGATCAGGAATGCGCTGCCGCCGAGCATCAGAAAGTCCGCGAGCGGACCAAAGAGATATCTCGGTGGCATTGCCGCGGGAGCGCGTATATCCGCCGAAAGGTGAACTGCCATATGAGCGCTCCCTTCGTATTCCATTTAACCACCGGCCCGTCTGATCGACAAGACAGAGGAGCCGGGCGCTAGACTAGCGCGAAAGGCATGGGGTATCGGCTGCAACGGATGGCGTAACCCGCAATGTTGTCGACGCGATGTCGCCCCTGCCAAATTGCATTGGCCAGGCGTTCGCTGCGTAGAATCGGAAGAGGGGCCGGAGGTCCGGAAGATCTGGTACGCCCAAGGGGAATCGAACCCCTGTTACCGCCGTGAAAGGGCCGCGTTTCGGCACCTCCGTTAGCCCCCGCTAGCTCGGATAAACTCAACTAAAGCACTGATGTCAATATTTTTTCGGCGCGGGCGAGTAGCAAAGGCTAGCGCGGGAGCGCCCTGGCATATTAACCTGATTCTTAACCCGGTTGGCCGGGGATGCTGGAGATCAGGAAGTGGCGAGAACGGTGAGAGACGCTAAACTTGAGACGAGGGCGGCGCGGTCGAGGCTGCCGAAGGGGGACGATCCATACTGGCGAACGCTGGTGCCGGGCGAGCTTCATCTGGGATACCGTAAGAGGCGCGCCGATGCGCCGGGCAAGTGGCTGGTCAGACGCTACCTAGGGGCGGTTGAGAAGGGCAAGAACCCCTACCAGAAGGAGACGATCGGCCTTGCCGACGACTACCGGGAGGCCGACGGAGTGACGGTGCTGTCCTACTCGGACGTGCAGAGGCGGGCGCACGAGTGGGCTGCAGCGGCGTCGAGGGGAGGGGCCGTCACGTCCCCCCGGCATCCGACAGTGCGCGACGTTGTCGATGACTACGTCGCGTTCCTGAAGGCTGAGCGGCGAACCGGCCGCGATGCCGAGCGGCGCGCCGACAATTTCATCCTGCCGCAGCTTGGCGGTCTCAAGGTCGCAGAACTGACCACCGAGCGCTTGGTACAGTGGCGGGACGCGCTGGCCGCCGCGCCCGCCCGGCTGCGCACGCGAAAGGGCAGGGAGCAGCGCTATCGGCCGGCGCCGGCCACGCCAGGCGACGCCCGTGCTCGTCGAGCAACGGTCAACCGGACCGCCACTGTGCTCAAGGCCGCGCTGAACCGTGCGTTCGAGCACGGGCGGGTGAATGACGACTTGGCATGGCGGCGGCTGAAGCTGTTCGACAAGGTAGACGTGGCCCGACCCGGCCACCTGTCCGTCGCCGAGGCCCAGCGACTCATAAACGCCGCCGATGCAGAGTCCGGCTTCCGCGACCTTGCGCACGGCGCGCTCCTGACCGGGTGCCGCTACGGCGAGCTTTGTCGTCTGCGAGTGGGTGACTTCCAGCGTGGGCGCATCGTCGTTCGCGAATCCAAGAGCGGCAAGCCGCGCGACGTGCGCCTGACCGACGAGGCGGCAACGTTCTTCCGGTCGCTGACGGCGGGCCGCCCGGCGGATGCCCTGATATTCGCGCACGCGGACGGCTCGGCGTGGGCTAAGTCGCATCAGGCAAGGCCCATGCGCGACGCCTGCACAGCGGCGAAGATCGTCCCGGCCGTCGGCTTCCACCAACTGCGCCACACGTGGGCCTCACTGGCGGTGATGAACAGGATGCCGCTGATGATCGTGGCCGAGAACCTAGGGCACAGAGACACGCGCATGGTGGAGCGCCATTATGGCCACCTGACCGAGGACTATCGCGACGAGGCGATCCGCAATAGTGGGCCGCGTTTCGGTATGACGGCGCCGACGAGTGTCGTGCCCTTGACGGAGGCGCAGCGGTGACGCGCTACATTCCGGGCGAGGAGCCGCAGCCGGACTATCCGACGCCCGCCCCGCCCAAGTGGGGCGTGGAGAAGCCCAGCAATGCTCAGTTGGCCGCGATGAGTGATTGGATCCAGCAGCAGGACTACGAACCCCACGATGCGCCTGAGAGCAACCTGACCGCAGCTTCACGCGATGATCTGCACCGCTATCTCGCGAGTATGCCGCGCGTTTCGCGCGAAGAATACGGGGCCGTTTTGCGGGGAGCGAAGCGTCAGGAAGCGGGCAAGCTCGATGCGTGGGACGATTTAATCGCGTGCCTGCGAGCAGAGCAACCTTCCCGCCACTTCCTAGGCGTCGTCGCCGACCTGATTGCAGCCAACGCCCTTCACAATCGCGGCCCAAGTCAGAGGAAGGAAGGGACAATAACTCCAGCCGAAGCAAGGCGGCGACATGAGCGGTATGTCGGTATCTTGCGAGGTTCCTACCCTAACAAACGAACGGGCATTTATCAGTCGCGGGCGATGGATTTGATGGCGTTCGAGGTTCGACGTGCCGATGAGACCTTCGCGGCCGCCCGGGCGAGGGTGAAGAACGCCAAAGCTCGCCAGCTGGACACGACTGCCTGGGCGATTGAGAAGGCCGTCCGACGCATGTCTGAAGCAAGAATCTTCTAAGATTAGACCGCGCGCTTAGCGCGCGGGGCTAATAATGCGGGCGAAGCCGGGCTACCCTTTAGCTCTGTTGATAAAACGGAGCTAGGCCAATGAATTCAATCAAGGAAGTCGCTAACCCTGATCTTGAGGGGGCAATCTCCATCCCGGAGTTCTGTCGTCGCTTTGGCATCTCGACGCCTACGTACTACAAGATGCGCTGCGAGGGGCGCGCGCCCCGCGAGATACGCATGGTCGGCTCGGTCGTTCGCATCAGCGCCAACGCGATTCGCGACTGGATCGCCTCCAGTGAGAACGAGGAGTCGGCGGCCGTTCAGCGCGCCAAGCTGAAGGCCAGGTCCGAGTACGCCCTGTCTGGCGGACGGTTCTGATGAGGACGGCCTCGAGCTCGGAGGCCCCTGAGATCCTGCGCCTTATCTCCCACGGTGCCGGCAGGGGTGCACAGTGGCAGATTACCCTAGTCGGTGCCGGCACGATGACGCTGCAAGCGCGGGATATCCTGCGATACCGAACGTTCCATGCGCGAGCCATGGAGCGGCTCCTGGTGGTGTTCGCTTGGGTCGAACCGAAAGAGTGGTTCTATCGCGTGATGCGGGCCATCTGCCGGACCGCAGCGGAGGACGCCGGCGAACTTTACAAGCCGGACGAGGAGGCCGACAGATGAGCGAGCCAGCGACAAAGTTGCCGGACGATCGCAAGGCCGAGCGGCTCTACGAACTTTTCGAGGGGGATCGGAATCACCACGGTACGTATGACAAAGGACTGCACCTCGCCGGAAGCAAGATGGAAATGAAGGATGAGACCGGGCGAGGGCCGCGAGACGTACCGGGGTCCCCAACGCCGGACCTTTGGCGGCAGCACCTCGGCGGCGTCGTACCGCTAGGCATCCGCCCGGTACGCGCCGACGGTATGTGCAGATGGGGCGTGATTGACGTGGACGGCCGGGACGTGCCTAGCGGCAACTACGGCGATGTACGCCTCGCTGATGTTGTCGATGGGGTCGAGAGGGCGAATCTTCCGCTGATCGTCTGCCGATCGAAGTCGGGGGGTGCCCATCTGCTGCTCTTTCTCGACGACTGGACGCCGCAGAAAACCGTGAACTGTGCGCTGAAGATGATGGCGGCCAAACTCGGCTTCCCACGAGCCGACGTGTTCCCCCGGGCCGACGGACCGGGAAACTGGCTGAACATGCCCTACTTCGAGGGCGACCAGCGAACGAACCGCTATGCGGTGAAGGCTGGCGGCCTGGTGATGACCCTGGCGGAGTTCGTCGCGGCAGCGGGGGGAGCACAGACCTCGCACACGGAACTCGTCGCCCTCACGCGGGCGCTCGGCTCAGGGTCCCGGGGAGACCGGCCGATGAATGGTTGTGCAGGCGAGGTGGGCGAAGAAAGACCAGCGAGGGCGCAGTGCGACTTGGCGAGATACTGCGCAGAGATAGCGGCACAGCGGCAGGGCGGGCGGGCAAAGCTTCTCTATGGGCGCGCGAAGGACATGGGACGACTGATCGGCGCGGACTGGATCGACGAGGATGCAGTCTGTAGCGCGCTGTTGAAGGCCGCGACCTTCGACAGCCGCACTCCGCTGCCGCCCTTCGAGGCGACCGACCACATCCGGCGCGGCATTGCGGACGGAAGAAAAGAGGCCCCTGACCGCGAGGAAGAGGGAGGGAGGTATCCTCGCATCGAGAGCATCGTCATCTGGCGCGGCGGCGAGGAGACCCTGTGGGAAATCACGCTGGCCGGACACGGCACCATTACGCTGCCGGTCAAGGAAGCGATGCACTACTGGACCTTCAACATGCGATGCGCTGACAAGCTGCGGACGTCCTTTCGCCACATGAAGGCCGACGCGTGGAATGATCAGATCGCAACTGCCCTCGCGGTTGCGGAGGAGAAACAGATTCCACCCGACGAAACCGTCGAGGGTATGTTCCGTGACGCGCTGCGCGAGTTCTGCATGCACAGGCATCGCGGCGGCAGCGTCGAAGACCTCATGCTGGGTAAGCCCGCCCACGTAGACGAGGACAGGCGCATCTACTTTCGCTTCGAGGACTTTCACCGGTTCCTCGACAGAAAGGACTCCGGCCCGTTCAGGAGTACGAAGCGCCAGGTCCTCGGAAGGCTTCTGGCCGGGATTGGCCGCGAAGGCGTCGACCACGGCAAGACGACCAAGAAGCTGAAGGGGGTGACCACCGAGGTTCGGTGGATTAGGAGCGATCTGTTCGAGAGCATCGAGCCGTTTCGGCGCCGGGATCTTCCGCCCATCCCGGGGGAGCCGATCTAGAGGCCGAGCTGAAAAGCCGAGCAAAGTATTTCCCTGCCATGGTCGGCTTTGCCGCTACCCTCGGTGGCCCTCCGTTACGGGTGCGCGTAAAGGACCTAAAGCCGTCAAAGCCGTTACCCGCGCGCGCGGATATGCGGGCGGCCATACGCGCGTAACTGTGGCTTTTGCCGCGCTCCCCCCGGGGCGCGATGCGCTGGGCCCCCCCGGCATCCGCTGCTGGGGCCGCAGGCGGGCAGCAGGGGCCGCCGCCAGCGCAGGCCGGTACCTACCCTCGGGCCGCGCCCCGCACTAGCTTGCGGGCCGCTGCGCTATCTCGCGCACGCGCGAGTTCAGCCATGCAGCTCTAGCTGGCTGCCCTACCGGCGGCTAACAGCCACGTTTCGTCTTTTTGTATGGACATCCTCAACCATGCCCTCGCGTTCAAGGACCCGCCGAATTTCATCCCTCTTGGCGTCAATGTTCCCCTTTGGAAACCGGATCTGCACCAAGCCATCGATATTGGAGAATGACTCGCAGCCGTCTTCGAGCAAAACAATTGCCTTTTCGAATCCCAGTCTCCCCTGAAATAACCCTGCCTCGTGGACTACGTTCATCCGAGCGGTCATTTTGCCGTCTTTCGTCTCGTCTTCCCCTGTCATGACGAGAAAGGCGAACCCTGCTTCGTCAAGCATTTGCGAAAGGCGTTCCTTGTTCGAGTATCCCGCAGTTGCTTCTCGATTGAATTCATCGAAGTCGAGTCCGAGCCGCTCCACGAGATAATCCTTGAGATCGCGCCAGAGCTTTGATCCTCCATGGCCGATGAAGACGCGCTTTCTCTTGGTCTCAGGCATTTGCAGCTCCGCATTCGAAATCTCGACCGACTCTTCGAACTCGTCCCATCCGATACTCGTTAGACCATAGTTGTCGTCTGGTAGGAACCGGATCAGTCCGTCATTTAGGGCCTCATCCAGAATTGCTGATACCCCATCACCATCGACCGCCCCGATGAAGCCCGCCAATTCTTCGTGGCTGCTGACCTCGACATAGCCCATACGATCATCGTCGAGTTGGACAGCTATCCATGTCAGCAGTAGGACAATTTGTGCTCTCGCCGTCGGCAGTCGCTCATTGCCCCAAGCATCTAGGTTTGATCCGTCAACGCACGGCCAGTCATGGCCAGCTCGACGCCGCACTGCGTGGCTAAGTCGAGCGCGAAACAATCTATTACCAACCCGCGAATGTAACATTGCGCGAGCCGATCCAGTGATTTCGTATTGACCGCACCGATCACAGTCGACCTGCTTTGAGTCGCCGATGCCGCCGGTGAGGGCGCCAGAATCGCAGATCGGGCATGTGTCAGCTTGCATCTTCAACTCAACTTCAGCCGCGCAATCAGAATCTATCTTGCCACGGAAGAGCTGGCCGTCTTGGGATTTCGGTCGCTCGCGCGAGTTGTCCCGAACTTTCTGCGGGCCACGCCTCCCAGCCTCACTTTGAGCGTAACATCCCATGCAAGATAATGTCCTGACTAGGGTCTCGACGCCTTACCCCGTGAGCTCGCCTGCTGTCAAAGGTTGGCGTGTCCATCGAATGCACGGTGCAGACGAGGGCGCACCAAGAGGCGAGCCAGACGGACAGTTCAGGCACGGCAGCTACACCTGCGGGTTCGCCACCGAGCCTGAGTTCTGCGGCTGTTTTTGCGGCCGCCCAAATGTCTTGCCGTTCTTATTATACAGACCGCAATTTTTTCGTACAGTCTAAGAGAAGCTGGTAAAACAGCTTCATAGATTCCAGATTGTCGGCTTTGCTCTTATATTGCTCGATTGTTCTTTGGACCCGCATCTTTTCATGTTCTGCGTAGATTTCCGCTCGAAAATCGGTCCTGCACGTAGGGTCATCTTGCCGCACGTCGGCGACTTTAACTGCGAAATCGTCAGAAATTTCGATATTTGCGCTAATCGAAGAAGAGCAAAAATCAAATACGTCGCCCCCGTCGCCGCCATGCCCGACTCTTTTGCGATTTCCGCCGTCGATCGAAGCAATCGTTCGCCTGCCCTTACTCGACTCAACTTTGGCAAGAGCTTCCCTAGCCCCCAACTCCAGCTCTGCTATGCCCGATAAGATCGATCCCTCGTAACTGCTGGCCCAGAATTCAAATTTCTTCACAAAATTTTCAACCCAGTTTCTACGTTGGGCCCGGCCAGTATTTAGAGTTCGGTAGATGGAGCTTACGATTTGAGTACCGGCAAAAACACTAGGAAAAACTGCAGGTCCATAGCGACAAACATCTGAAGTCCATTGCTCGACTTGCGTCTGCAATAGCAAAAACGCACCGTTCTTTATGTTGAGGGGGATGTCCTCGCGATATGCGGCCAATCGGTCAAGAAAACCATCGCATTGATTGATGTCGTGATCACGGAAGGCTTTAAGAAGTTCTACCGGTATTAAGTCTCTTAATTCTTGAAGAAGTTCAATAATATGCATGTTTTGCAAGATTATGTAATTAATCTTTCCATTAACCTTCTCGCGCCACTTGTCAACGTTGCCAGCTTCCAAATAGCTAAATAGCGCTCCGGAAGCTTCCGCGATTGCTTGAATTGTGGCAGGATCCATCTTTGCGCTCCCCTTAACTGTTATTGGAGTACCATATTATCCAACTAAGCCATGACGAATCTTTGTTCAAAAGCGACCTAAATGGTAAAGCCGCGCCAGAAGACCTCACCTCCGGCCTTAGCGGTTTACCTTAAGGCATGCCGGTGTTTTTGAAAAGCAGTTAAGGTCTTCCCCTCCATCTTAGATACAGAACGGCATAGGACAAAACGAGCGACCGAGTCCGACTTTCTCTGGGAGCCCGCTGGCACTCCGCCAAGCTCGCCAACGCCTTCCCCTCCGCCCCTACGCGGCGGAAACGATAGCCCGTCTTAGCTTGGAAAAGCTAAGATAATCAGATACTTGTGACCGATTAATACGCTATACTAGCCTCCGTCAGTAAATATGGAGGTTAATATGGCGCCTATTTACCGCTCCGTTGGTCCCCGAGTGGGACCGGGCAAAGGCTCCAGCTCGTCGCCTCGTCGCTCTCCCCCCGCCGAGGGGCTTACGATGAAGACATCGGGTGTCAGCGCCGACGATCTCATCCGCGTCTTGCGTCCTCGTGCCGTTCGCTTTTACCGCGACCGCATGACGGTCGGGGCATTCGCTGACGAGGTAGGTGACCTTCGAGCCGCGCTAATGCAACTTGTCAGCAGCCATAGGGCAGGCTTGATTGCGTTTCAGGCTGCAAGTTGGACGCCCAAGTGACGAAGGCCGCCGCATCGGGCGTGAGGCCGGTGTATCCCGCCACTCATCGCAGCCGCATCACGAACGGCAAGGACCTGCTTCCGGGCGTCGATGGCCGCACCTTCTGGGTCCGCCGGATGCGTGACGTGATGGCGCTCCATGTTTCGGACCTGGGGGGTGTCGAGGCATGCAGCGAGGCTGAGAAGAGTATCGTTCGGCGAGCCGCCGCGATAACGGTCGAGATGGAGAGGCTGGAGCGTGTCTTCGCGCTCGCCGGGGACGCAGGCCCCGACCTCGATGCGCTGAACCTGTACTCGCGCTTGGCGAACACACTGCGCCGTCTTCTCGATATGACCGACCTGCAGCGACGGGCGCGGGACGTTACCCCGACGATCGAAGAGTACATGCGCACCGTCGCTCAGGAGGCAGTAGCATGAACATTCTGCAGGCGTGCGCCGATCCCAATCTCTTCGGCCCGTGGTTCCGCCGCCCAGAGACTTGGCGTGTGTGGTTCACCTATCTGGCGGTGCTGTTCGGACTGCCTTTGGACGACGACCAACTCGCCCTGTTTCGGCACCATACGGGGCGCCTGAATCTGCCGTCCGACCCTGCGACTGAGAGTTGGCTCGTCGTCGGTCGACGCGGCGGCAAGAGCTTCGTGATGGCACTCATCGCCGTCTACCTCGCCTGCTTTCGCCAGTATCGCCACCACCTTCAGCCCGGTGAACGCGCCACGATCCTCGTCATAGCTGCCGACCGGAGACAGGCCCGGACCATCATGCGCTACGTTCGGGGTCTTCTAACGAACATCCCGATCCTGAGCACGACGGTGAAGAATGAAACGGCTGAGGCCTTTGAACTGAATAACGCCGTGACCATCGAGGTGGGCACCGCATCTCATCGCTCTACGCGCGGGTACACGTTTGCCGCCGTGCTCTGTGACGAGCTTGCTTTCTGGCGAACCGACGACAGCGCTGAGCCCGACTACGCGATCCTCGATGCCATCCGCCCCGGCATGGCGACCATTCCCGGTGCGATGCTCTTGTGCGCGTCAAGCCCGTATGCCCGGCGCGGTGCACTTTGGGACGCATATCGTCTCAACTGGGCGCAGGAGGCCGGCCCGCTGGTCTGGCGAGCCACTACGTTGGAAATGAATCCATCGGTGCCGCGTTCGGTCATTGATGAGGCCATTAGGCGCGACGCGGCATCCGCTCGTGCGGAATACATGGCCGAGTTCCGAACCGACATGGAGATGCTCCTCACTCGCGAGTCGGTCGCGGCCTGCGTTTCCCCCGGCGTGCGGGAGCGGCCGCCCGTGGCAAGGGCGCGGTATGTCGCCTTCGTCGATCCTTCTGGGGGTAGCGCGGACAGCATGACCCTGGCCATAGCACATGCCGAAGGCGACGACGCGGTTCTGGACGCCGTGCGGGAGGTGACGCCACCCTTCTCTCCCGAGGCTGTCGTTTCAACTTTCGCGGCCCTGATCCGCTCCTATGGCATTCGCTCGGTCACAGGTGACCGCTACGGTGGCGAGTTTCCGCGCGAGCTATTTCGTCGCTACGGCGTCGACTACTGTCTGTCCGACCGGACCCGCTCCGACCTCTATCTCGCACTCGTCCCGGCGATCAATTCGCGGCGCGTGGACCTTCTCGATCTAACTCGGTTGGAGAGTCAACTGGTCGGCCTGGAGCGGCGGACCAGCCGGAGCGGGCGTGACATCGTGGACCACTCTCCTGGCAGTCACGACGATCTAGCGAATGCGGTTGCAGGAGCCGTGGCACTGGCGAGTTCGGCTGGGAGAGCCGCTGTGCTCGTGGGTGCTATCGGCGGCTACGGTGGCAGCGGCCCCATCTCGTGGCGCGAAGTTGGAGGCGATTAGACTTCGATTGGAGTCGTTGGGAAAGGAATCCAAATGCCAAAACAACTCACCGATATTGAAATCGAGGCTCGAATTGCAGCCGGGTCAGTTCGGTGGCCCAGCACGGCCATCCATTGGCAAAAGTTGAAAGAGGCTGTCGCTGCCGCGCGTGGGCTGGTCACCGCTGTTGATACGAACTGTCGCGCGGTGGAGCAAGACAGTGATCTTAGTCTCGAGGGAGTTTATCGGAAGCGCGCGGAGATTGGTCGTCGTGCTGTCGGAGAGCTTTCCGACTTCAAGCCGCTCCGCTCTGCCGAGACTGCAGTTAGCAGCGCCATTTCGCTGTTCGAGTCGGGGATGGTAGACCTTCCAAAGGCCCCGGCCGGCATCGCTGAAGTTGCTCTCGCGCAGGAGCTTCGCGCCCATATACGTGCGCAGGAAAATCCCGCTGGCTTCGTGTTGAGCCATCTGGACGACGTGCGGGTGGTTGGGGCTGTGCTGTATGCCCCCGGCTTCCTCTCCGGGCTTAAGGATGAAGGACTCAATGTCATTAGAGATCGCGCTAGATCGGCTCTGCACCCCGAGCAAGTTCAGTATCGCAAGGAGGCCGAAGAGGCTCTTGAAGTGCTTCGCAAGGGGATCGCAGCAGCCCAACGCATGATCCTGGACAGGACGGAAGCGCGGATCGACAGGGACGGTAAGGTACGTAGCATTCGCGAGCCGGTGCCGGGTGGAATCGCGGTTTCAATTGGCGCTTAGTGTGATGGTGACACTAATCCGATGATCAGTGTGGGCACAGACGGGCTCGGCGCGCATCGCTGCGAATTTAGCGTCGTCCTCTTTCAAGCATTCTTCAACGAGGGGTTAGGAAGGAGGTCTAGGTGTGGAGCCTCAACAGGTTGTCCTTGGTCAGGCCCAGGCGACTGATTGGCGGTTTGGACTTTAGGCTCCCGTGCGGACGGTGCCAATTGTACCGATGCAGCCATATGGGCAACTCGGCGGCGCGATGGTCGGAGTTCGCATAAGCCACGGCATATGCCCACTCCCTGAGTGCGGTCTGGATGAACCGCTCGGCCTTGCCGTTAGTCTTGGGGGTATAGGGCTTGGTCCTGACATGCTTGAGGCCGAGATCG
>NZ_JAPYKP010000022.1:0-61166 GCF_037179725.1 Mesorhizobium sp. Cs1321R2N1
GGGCGAGCATCGCCGTCAGCGCATCGCGGCCGGCCGGCGCCAAGAACGTGACGCTCATCGGCAGGCCGTCGCCGCGTTTGCCTGTCGGCACGGCGACGCCGCACATATCGAGCAAGTTGACGAAGTTGGTGTAGGTGCCAAGCCGGCTGTTGGTCACGACCGGATCGGCAAGCACCGCGGCTGTGGTGTAATGCGTAGGCGCGGTCGGCACGCAGAAGAGGTCGACCGAGGCGACGACCGGGGCGAGCTTCGCCTTGTAGGCTTGCAAGGCATAGAGGCCGCGAAAGGCGTCGGCCGCCGAAAGACTTCTGGCGCCGCCGATGATCTTGCGCGTCACCGGATGCATGGCGGCCTCGTTGACGTCCATGAAGTCGCTGATCGCCGCGTAGCGCTCGGCGACCCAGGCGCCTTGGTAGAGAAGATTGGCGGTGGCGTAGAAATCGCTGAACGGAATTTCGACCAGCCGGCAGCCAAGCGTTTCCAGAAGGCCAAGTGCTGCCTCGAAGCCGACCTGCATCGAAGCGTCGCCGAAGAACTTCAGGTCGCTTTTCGCCGGCACCCCGACATTCAGCACGGGCGGCCGGGCGGCAAGCGCCGGCACCTTGATCGCGCGCGAATAGGCGTCGGCCGGATCCTCGGCCGCCGCGACGCCGAACACCGTATAGGCATCTTCGACGGTGAGTGCGAACACGGAGACGCAGTCAAGTGTGCGGCAGGCTGGCACCACGCCGGCGGCCGAGAGCGCACCGACAGTCGGCTTCAGCCCGACGATATTGTTGAGGCCGGCGGGGATGCGGCCGGACCCAGCCGTGTCGGTGCCGAGCGCGAAGGAGACGATGCCACGCGCCGTCGCCACCGCCGACCCTGAGGACGAGCCGCCAGGCACAAGGCTGGCATCGACAGCGTTCCTCGGGATCGGGTAAGGCGTGCGAACGCCGACCAGTCCGGTGGCGAACTGGTCGAGATTGGTCTTGCCGACGACCAGCGCGCCGGCCGCCTTTAGCCGCGCCACGACAGTAGCGTCCGTCTCCGGCACATAGGCGTATTCGGCGCAGGCTGCTGTGGTCGGCATGCCGGCGACATCGATATTGTCCTTGACCGCGAACGGGACGCCCCACAGCGGTTTGGTCGCTGGATCGAACGGTCCGAGCTCTTGTGCCTGCGCCAGCATGTCCGTCTTCCCGGGCAGATGGATGAAGATGCCGGGATCGTCAGCCGCCACGATGCGGGCGTGCACGGCATCGATCATATCCGCGACAGTCAGGCCGCTGGCATAGGCCGCGTGCAGACTGACGATATCGAAGCGGATCTCACTCATGTGGCCTCCCCCAGAATAATTACCGGCAGGTCCCACTGGATCAGCACGACGCAGCCGTCCTTAGTCCACACCGAGTGCTCGGTCCCTACCGGGTTCAGGATGACGCTGCCCCGGGGATAATCGCCGTTCTCATCGCTCTGCGTGCCCTCGAGCACGACGATGGTTTCCAGCCCGACATGGCGGTGGCGTGGCACGCCGGCGCCGGCCCGATAGTCGAGGATAGCCACCGACGGCTCGACCGGTCCGCCCTTGAGCAGCCAATGCACCGTGATGCCGTCGCGAAAAGGCTCGAACGCCAGCTCGCGCCAGCCGCCACTGACGAGACCGGCAAAACTCAGATTAGCCATTCGCAACTCCCTGCAGCACCTGGTCGGTCGTCGCCGTCCAGCCGACGATGGCGCCTTGGCGCGGATCATGGCAAGCGCCGCTGCCTTGAACTCCGGAAAATAGCTTTCCGTCGCATCTTCGGCGAGCAGGCACTCATAGCCGCGATCATTGGCCTCGCGCATCGTCGTCTGCACGCAGACCTCGGTGGTGACGCCGGCGAAAACCAGTTGCTGCGCGCCAAGCCGCTTCAGCTCGTCACCGAAGCTCGTCGCATAGAAGGCGCCCTTGCCCGGCTTCTCGATGACGATCTCGCCGGGCAGTGGCGCCAACTCGTCGAGGATCGCCGTTCCCGGTTCGCCTGATATCAGCACGCGGCCCATCGGTCCGACATCGCCGATACGGATCGACGGATTGCCGCGGTTGCGCTTGGCCGGCGGCAGGTCGGAGAGGTCGGCGCGGTGGCACTCCATCGTGTGGATCACAGGCAGGCCGGCGGCACGGAACCCCTCGATCAGCTTTTTCACTGTCGGCACGATCGCGGCGATGCGGCTGACATCGTTGCCGAGGCTGGCGCCAAAGCCGCCGGGCTCGGCAAAATCGCGCTGCATGTCGATGACGACCAGCGCCATCGTGTCGGGCTTGAACGAAAAGGCGAACGGCTGCGCGTCGATTTCCGCCATCAATGATGTCCCGCCATATGCTCGCCGATGGTCTGCACGCTCGCCCGGCCGATCGGCGTCTCATAGACCAGCGCGCCATCCGACATGACGAAAATGCGGTCGGACAATTCCAAGAGCTCGTCGAGATCTTCCGACATCAACAGCACGGCCGCACCCGCGTTGCGCGCCTTCATGATGCGGGCGCGGATTTCGGCCACCGCCGAGAAATCGAGGCCGAAGCAGGGGTTGGAGACGATCAGCAGGTCGACCTCGCCGGTCAGTTCGCGGGCCAGCACCGCGCGCTGCACATTGCCGCCCGACAGCGAGGCGATGGGCGAGGACAGCGAGGCGGTCTTGACCTTGAACTGCTCGACCAGGCGGGCGCTGAAGGCGCGAATGGCGCCGGTGCTGATCCAGTTCACCCGCCTGCCATTGCCGTCCATGTCGAAGGTGCGGAAGCAGATGTTCTCGGCCACCGTCATTTTCGGCGCACAGGCATTCTTCAGCGGCTCTTCGGGAATGAGCCGCACATTGAGCGCCCGCGCCTCGGCACGCGTCGCGGCATAGGCGGCACCGCGCACCAACACCTCGCCGGCGTCACGCGGACGCTGGCCGGCAAGCACTTCCAGAAACTCCTTCTGGCCGTTTCCGGAAATGCCGGCGATGCCGACAATCTCGCCGGAGCGCACGCCGAGGTCCTCGATGCTGATCGACTTCAGCCCGGTTCGATCCGGCGCCTTCAGCGATTTGACCTTGAGCACGATCTCGGCATCGGGTTTCGGCGTCGCGCGGCTGTCAAGCGTGACGATCGGCTGGTCGCCGATCATCATCGCCGCCATCGCCTTGTGGTCGAGGTCGGCGACGCGGCCAGTTCCCGTCAGCTTGCCCTTGCGCAACACGCTGACATCGTCGGCGAATGCCGTGACCTCATGGAATTTGTGCGAGATCATCAGAACTGTGAGGTCGCCGGCCTTGGTCATGTCGCGCACCAGCCCCAGCACCTCCTGCGCTTCGCCCGGCGTCAGCACCGATGTCGGCTCGTCCAGCACCAGGAAGGAGCGGCCGAGATAGAGCTGTTTGATGATTTCGAGCTTCTGCTTCTCGCCGGCGGCAAGCTCCGCCACCTTGACGTCGAGCGGCAGCTTGAACGGCATGCGCTCCATGAACACGGCAAGATCGCCCCGCTCCTTGCGCCAGTCGATGATGCCGGGCACCTTTTCCCGCGAGATGACAAGGTTCTCAGCTCCGGTCAGCGACGGCACCAGCGTGAAATGCTGGTAGACCATGCCGAGCCCGAGCGCCGAGGCATCCCTGGGGCTGGTGATCTTGACCTCCCGGCCATCGACCAGCATGCCGCCGGAAGTCGGGTGATAAAAACCCATCATGCATTTGACCAGCGTCGACTTGCCGGCGCCGTTCTCGCCGAGCAGCGCGTGAAACGAGCCCGCCGGCACCTTCACCGATACGGCGTCCAGCGCCGTGAAGGCACCGAAGCGCATGGTCATGCCGATGGTTTCGACGCCGAGGGCTTTTCTGACGCTGTCACTCATAGCGCCCTCCTCACGGCAGCTGCGCGATGAGCGCCTTCGAATTCGACACCGTGCCGAAGACGCCGCCCTGCATCGTGATCATCTTGATCGCCGCCAGATGGTTACCGTGGTCGGTGGCCCCGCAGCAATCCTCCAGCATCATGCATTCATAGCCGCGGTCGTTGGCCTCGCGCATGGTGGTGTGGACGCAGACATCCGTGGTGATGCCGGTGAGCACGATGTTCTCGATGCCGCGCTGGTTGAGGATCAGCTCAAGATCGGTGGCGCAGAACGAGCCCTTGCCCGGCTTGTCGATGATCGGCTCGCCCTCGATCGGGTAGAGGTCGGGGATGATGTCCCAGCCCGGCTCGCCGCGCACCAGGATGCGCCCGCACGGACCTGGGTCGCCGATGCCGGCATTGATGCGGCGCGAGCGCCAGCGCTTGTTGGCCGGCAGGTCGGCGAGATCGGGCCGATGGCCCTCGCGCGTGTGGATGATGGTGTAGCCCTTGGCCCGCATCACCGAGAGCACGGCCTTGATTGGTTCGATCGGAGCCCGCACCAGCGACAGGTCGTAGCCCATGTGGTCGACATAGCCGCCCGGCCCGCAGAAATCGGTCTGCATGTCGATGATGATCAGCGCCGTGTTGTCGGGCCGCAGATCGCCATTGTAGGGCCACGGATAAGGCTCTGCGTCGATCGTATGCTGGGTGATTTCGGCTCTGGCGTTCACAGGCAAAACTCCAGTCATTTGGTGATCGACAATTCGCCTGGCGCGCCGGCGAGCGAGCGTGTCGGCGACGAGGTGGCGATCATGATGATGAGGGTGAGGATGTAGGGGGCGGCATAGAACAGATAGTAGCCCTGCGTCACACCGACCGATTGCAGCGCCGGGCCGAGCGCGCCTGCCCCGCCGAACAGAAGGGCGGCGGCAAAACAGCCGAGCGGGTTCCAGCGCGCGAAGATGACCAGCGCCACCGCCATCAAGCCCTGGCCCGACGAGATGCGTTCTGTCCAACTGCCGGGATAGTAGAGCGACAGATAGGCCCCGCCGATGCCGGCCAGTGCACCGCCGACCCCGGTGGCCAGCAGCCGCACGGTATTGGGGTTGAGGCCCATGGCGCGGGCAGCATCCGAACTGTCGCCGACGACGCGCACGATGAGGCCGGCGCGGGTGTTGCGGAACGCCCACCACAGGACGACCGACAGCACGGCCCCGATGAGGAACAGCACGTTGACGTCGAGCGCTGCCTGCACCTGCGGGACGTCGGACCAGCCGCCGAAGGGAATGGCAGGCAGGTTGGGCGCCTTCGGCTTGATGAACGGTTTGCCGAAGAAGAAGGCGAGACCCGAGCCGAACAGCATCAGTGCAATGCCGATGGCGATGTCGTTGACCTTCGGGAATCTGCAGATCCAGCCATGGAACAGACCGAAGCAGAGGCCGGCGCCGGCGGCGACGACGAGGCCGAGCCAGGGCGAGCCGGTCATCACCGCGACCGCATAGGCCGTCATGGCGCCGAAGACGAGCGTGCCTTCGAGCCCGAGATTGATGCGGCCGGAACGCTCGGTGATCGTCTCGCCCAGCGAGACGAAAATGAAGGGCGTCGACACGCGGATGGCGCCGCCGAGGATGGCGAGCGGCACGCCCCAGAGGCCGATCTCGGTCGCGTCCATCAGGTGGCCCTCGTCCAGAGATCGGGCCTCTTCCAAAGATCGGGATTGAAGGCCTTGAAGCGGCCGTAAAAGGTTTCGCTGAACAGAATGACGATGAAGATCATGCCTTGCAGCACCAGCACGGTGGCGTCGGGCAGGTCCATGCGGCGCTGGATCAGCCCGCCCGAGGCATCGATGCCGCCAAGCAGGATAGCGACGGGGATGATGGCCAGCGGATTGTGGCGAGCGAGGAAGGCCACGAGGATGCCGGTGTAGCCATAGCCGGCGGCGAGCGAAGCGTTGGCGCTGCCCTGCACGGCGGCGACCTCCAGCATGCCGGCGAGCCCGGCAAAGCCGCCGGCAAGTGCCGTGAAACCTACGATGAGCGGCCCAACGGCCAGCCCCTGCACTTGCGCTGCCCGCACATTGCCGCCGGCGATGCGCGCGGCAAAGCCCCAGCGGGTCTTTTCGATGAGCACCCAGGAGAGGATGCAGGCGACGATGCCGACAACCAGTCCCCAATGCACGTCCATGCCCGGAATGTTGCCGATGCGGTAGATATCCGCCAGCGGCTGGGTCGACGGCTTGTTGAGCGAGGCCGGGTCGCGCAGCGGCCCTTCCACCAACTGGTTCATCAGCGCGATGGCGATGTAGGCCATCAGCAGGCTGGAGATCGTTTCGTTGACGGCCCGGTAGTGGCGCAGCGCGCCGACAGCACCGATCCAGATGCCGCCGGCGGCCACGCCCGCCACGCCCATGGCAAGAATGACGATTGAGGAAGGCGCGCCGCTGAACGCCACGCCGATGGCAGCGGCGGCGACGACAGCCCCTTTGTTGCTCTTCAGCGGTCCCTTGATGACGGCGAAGCCGCCCTTCATCATTTCGGCCAGCGTAGCGTCGAACTGCTTGCGCGCGGGTTCGCCGACGGCGGGGCCGAGCGGGCTCATCTTGACGAAGCCGTCAGCCAACCCGCCGCGCGTGAAGTTGGGCAGCGGCGTGCCGGCGACGAGGTCGGCGACGAACATCTTATAGACCTTGGCCCAGTTCCACTCGGCCCCGGTCAGGTATTTCTCGGGCGCCAGCGGGCTCTGGTTGGCGTGATAACCGCAGACAAAGGCGCCGCGCCCGGCGGCCGTCTCGACCACCACTTTCGGGCTGTCGACATGGCAGGTGATGACGTCGGCGCCCTGGTCGACCAGCGCGTTGGTGGCTTCCGCTTCCTTGACCGCCAGCGACCATTCGCCGGTGAAGATGACCTGGCAAGTGATGGACGGATCGACCGAGCGTGCGCCGAGCAGGAAGGAGTTGATGTTGAGCAACACCTGCGGGATCGGCTTAGCCGCGACGAAGCCGAGCTTCTTGGTCTTCGAGGTGTGGCCTGCGACCACGCCGTTGAGATACTGGCCCATGCCGATATAACCGAAATAGGAGCCGGCATTCATCGGGTGCTTGGCCTTGTCCCACATACCGCCGCAATGGCGGAACTGCATGTCGGGAAACTTCTTGCACATGGCCAGCATGTGGGGGTCGAAGTAGCCGAACGAGGTCGGGAAGATCAGCGAGGCGCCGTCCAGGTTGATCATCGATTCCATCGTCTTCTGGACATCGACCGTCTCCGGCACGTTCTCCTCCTCGACGACGGTGATACCCTCGACGCCCTTCAGCGCTGCGGCACCCTCGGCATGCGCCTGGTTGTAGCCGTAGTCGTCCTTCGGCCCGACATAGATGAAGCCGACGGTGGCGGCGGCGGCGAATGCCTTGCTGATGGGAAAGGCCGCGGAAGCAAGCCCTAATGCTGCTCCAGCGGCGGAGGTCTTGAGCAACTGGCGACGGCTAAGCATGAATCTGTCGGTCATCTCTTATGCTCCCCTGTAGGACCCTTTCCGGGTCGGTTAACGCCTTCTCAAGAAAGTGCATGCAATCGCTGTGCCAATTCGATCGGCAAAATTTGATAAATAAAATCAATGAGCCTCGTGAGGCAGCATGCACAAGCGAAAGGCAATTGCATGCACTTTTTGCCTTGAAAACAGACAATTTGACAGGCAGATAAAAACATAGGCATAGAGGGTGCGGCCGAGTCGGGATCGTGCCGTTCGGCCGCAGGATTTCAGCGACCTGGAACACCGAAGCACGGGAGGCGAAGCAGTTTTGTCGGGAAAGCGCAGCTTGATCCGGACGGGCACGACGGTCGATCAGATGGTGAGGGCGATCGGCGACCGCATCGTCACCGGCGTGCTGCGTCCCGGCGAAAAACTCGACGAGGTCTCGCTTGCCGCCCGCTTCGAGGTTTCACGCACGCCGGTGCGCGAGGCGCTTAGCCAACTCAGCGCCATGGGCCTCGTCGAGCGGCGGCCCAACCGGGGCGCCATCGTCGCCGTCGTCACGCAGGAGCACCTCGCCTCGATGTTCGAGAGCATGGCCGAACTGGAAGGTATATGTGCGCGCTTCTGCGCCGAGCGAATGACCGGCAGCGAGCGCCGCGAGCTCGAGACCGAGCATCAGGCCTCGGCGCGGCTGGTACGGCTGGGTGCCGAGGAAGATTATGAGTACTTCAACACCGAGTTCCACAGCCGGCTCTATCGCGGTGCCCACAGCACGCACATCTACGAGTTGACCGCGATGACGCGCAGCCGGCTGGCCCCCTTTCGCCGCGCCCAGTTCAGGCTGGCCGGACGCCTGGCGAAATCCTGGCAGGAGCACGACGCCATCGTCACCGCGATCCTGCGTGGCGATGGCCCTGCTGCGGGCAAGGCCGCCATGGAACACGTGTCTATCGTCAGTGAAGCGAGCGCCGTGTTTGTAGTTGACGACAAGGCGCGAGCCGCGCCGCTACACCCTTAGAGGCATATCGAGAAGAAATGGTTCCACCCGGCCGCACTGCGCCCATTGGCCTGGTCGCAGCCAGGGCCGGGATCCGCTTTCAGGGTCGATTGATTGCGCGGCCGCCGTCGCGATCGACGTCCTTGGGTGCGTATTCGCCTGCATTGACGTCGAAGCCGGTCCAGCCGTCTGCCTCGTACATCCTGCGGCGTTCAGCCAGGTCGACCGATCGGGACTGACCCAAAATCTCCTCGGCATTCGGCACGAGTTCGTCGTCCACCTTGGCCGTCACCAAGGTGCCGCCGCGGCGTACACCTTCCGCATAGACGTGTGCATCGCGCTCGGGCACACCCGACTCTGTCAGACCGCCGATAATGCCGCCGGCCGCTCCACCAGCCACGGCGCCGGCAACCGCCCCCGCGGCGGTGGCGGCGAGCCATCCGGCCGCGACCACCGGGCCGACACCCGGGATGGCCATGACACCCAGCCCCGTGAGCAGGCCCCCGGCACCGCCGATCACAGCTCCGATTCCCGCGCCGCTGCCAGCGTCTTCGGCGGCCTCGGAACGGTTTGCCTCATACCAGTCATCCGAGTTGTTGGCGACGATGCTGATATTGGAATGTGGGACGCCCGTCGCCTCGAGCTCGCCGACCGCATCGGCCGCGTCGTCATAATTGTCGAACAGTCCGGTTACCGTCTTCATGTGATTTCTCCTGATCCATGCTCACTTGCTCGAGGCAACGACGTTGCCCTGGTAGTCGACCCCTACGTTAAGGTTTTCGCCTCCTTTGGCCGCCTGGCCGCGCCAGATGCCCTGGTCGTCCTTGGTAAGCTTCGATACGTTCGAATATCCCGCATTCTCGATCCGGCTCTTGGCCTGGGCTTCGGTGAAGCTGTTTGCGCCGGGGACGAGAGCGGCGGCGTTGGGAATATTGTCGGTCTTCACCGCCGGCGTTGTCGCTCCCGTGATGGCGTCTTGCCTGGCGGCGATCTTCTCGATCGTCTGCTGGTGCATCTTCAACGTACCGACCGTTTGCTGGGCAAAAGTCTTGAGTGCGGCGTTGTCACCGCCGCTTGCATAATTTTCGAACAGCTTGACGGCGTCGTCATGCGCGTTGCGCTGCAGGTCGACGTAAGCCGGATCGATCGGCCCCTGCGCATTCTTGAGCTTGTCCAGATCGCCCTGGTGCTGGGCATCGAGCGCCGGCGGTACTTTCAGTTTCTGTTCGCCCGCGATCGCTTCCAGCTTGGCGTTGGCGGCGCCGTGGTCCCGGATCATCATCTGGGCAAAATCCTTGATGCGTTGGTCCTGAACCTTGTCCAGGGCAATCTGGCTCGAGTCGACCTCGAACTTGCCGCCGACGGCAGCCTTGTCGACGAAATCCTGGGCGCTGTCGGCAGCAAAGGCGGGCATTGCGAGAACAGCGCAAGCAACTGCGACGGAGGCGAGAAGATGTCGTGTTTTCATCGGCTTTGTCCTTGTCGGTGAGCGAATTTGCGTTGCGACCTAACAAGCCGGGATGCGCTTTGTTCCCCCATCGAGACGGCATGCCAGCGGACCATTCAGCGGCAAAATCCGTGAAGGAGCCGTCGGGCGTGGCTGCAAAAAAACGCCGTGAAAAACGAGTGATTCCAGGCATTGCTATTCCAACGCCAGGTACGCTGGAACAAATCGGCGGTCGCGGAGTTAGCGTGCGGTCTGCGCGGCTCGTCCTTGGGCAGGCTTTGTAAAGCAACGGGCAGGTCTGGGAGGGGCAAGTGCGTGCGGGCCATTTCAGAAAGCCGATCATCATTCAACCTGGCCGCATTGACCGAGACAGGGTCGTGGTCTCTGTGTCCGATGCCGCTGAAGTGCTGCTGCGGGACTGGCCAAAGCCGAAATCCGAAATGCGTCTTGCCGCGCTCAGGGCGTGCCTTGCCGTGATGCGTGGCGAAAAGCCTCCAAAGGTCGCAAGACAGGCGTTCATCGTTGCGGCCAAGGACGCCAGGATTCTGCTCGAGCAAATATAGCCGTCTCAAAACCACCGCTGCCGATTTGGCAGAGTTTGGTTCGAAAGAGAGAGGTCATGGCCAAGATGTCAAATCCTACCCCTGCCTCTGCCAGAGGCGAGATTGAGGCGGGAGCGACGCAGGACAAAACGCCAGGCTTCGATCCCGCCATTGTCCCGCTGGAGACCGACGCCGAGGCGGCCGACACACAAAATCCGGTCGCTGGAGCAGAGCCGCCACGTTCCCGGCCAAAATTCGAGAACGACGCCAGCTTCGCCAATGCGATGCGGCCGATCGAAAGCGAACCGGAACTGCGGCCTCGCGGCAACTGGCCGCTGTTTGTCATTGCAGCTGTCGTTTTGATAGCCGCCGCGGTCTTTCTGGGCGCGAGCATGCTGCGCTGAAAATGTTCACGACGATGCGCGGCGGCGACCTATTCGCGACGATCGGGTGCGCTCTTCATGCCGGAGAGTTCGGTCATCGGGCACAGCAGCCGCGGGCGCGCCGGGTCGGAGATGTCGAGCTTGTCCCAAGGGATGCGGTACAGACCATCGCGGCGGCGCAGCCGAAACAGATCGAGCACCGCCACGCCTATGGCCGACGCTGAAAGACGCTCGAAAGCAGCGTGGATGCCGACGTGGAATTCGGTAACGACGAAATCGTCGCCATCCCGTTCAGCGCGGATTTCCTCGATATAGCCGATGCTCTTGCCTCGCTGCGACAGCACGCGTCGCCCAGCCAGACGTTCGAGATTGACGATGGTCATCATCAAGCTCCCGGAATGCGCCCGATGATATGATCGCGCAACCAGTCCTGCCAGGCGAAGATCGACGTCTGACGCACATCCACATCGAACTCGATGTCGGTGCCGATATCCCTCACCTTGTGCCAGGCGATCCGATGCGGCTCGCCATGGCGCTTGCCACCCAGCTTTGCCGCGAGTCGCGCCATCCATCGCCCAGGTCTCGCGCCGAGGCGGCGCGCCAAAGTGATGGAGCCGAGTTCTATCGCAATGATCCTTGGCGGCTTGCCCCGCCGCAACTCCGCCACCAGCCCATCGATCTTGCCGATCTTGACCTGTTCGCGGTCAACCACCTGCTTGTCCAGGAGATCACGCAGCAATTTCATCATGTGCCTCCGAATATCTGCAGCGGGATCGTCACCACTGCCAGCACAAAGCCGAGCGCGATGATGAAGATGACCGCGGCGTTGGAGAGAATGCCGTTGCGATGCTCGCCGACGTAGCGTTTGTCGTTCAGCAGAAACAGGAATGGAACCACGGTCAGCGGCAGGCTGGCCGCCGTCAGCGCCATGGAAAAGATGGTGAGCCTCAGCGGATCGAGACCAAGCATGATGGGGATGGCGGCAAGAAACAACGATACCGTGTACACCGCGCTGAACCCTGGGTTGTCGCGCGGCTTGCGGTCCTCCCCCCACGTCCAGCCGAAGCCTTGAGCCACGAGGTAAGCCTGCTGCAGCCCGACTTCGAGCGTAGCGCCGAAGCAGGCAATGGCGAGAGAGGCTACGAACAGGACGAAACCCCAGAAGCCGAATACCGGGATCAGCATCAACGGCAATTGGTGATAATCGTCCACCTGGTCGATGCCGTGCGTCGCCAGCACGAGGGCGGCCACGATCAGCACGCCGACCGAAATGGTGCCGCCGAAAGACATCCCCAGTCCCGCTATGGCCCGATTGGCACCGAGATAGCTCTTGTCCCACTGGTCCTCGATGGCCCCGGAGGAATAGAACATGAACAGGTACGGCGATATCGAAGCGCCGAGAATGCTGACCGCCATGAACCAGTAACTGGCGGTATCGTGGGCTGGCAGCGAAGGCACGGCGCCGGCAGCGACCGCTGTCCAATCGGGTTTCAGCATCACGGCCGCGACGACGAAACACAAGGTCACCAGACCGAGCATCGACACGCCTTTCTCGATGAGGCCGAACGTGCCTTTCCAGAGCAGCAGCCACGCCAGAAAAGCCACCGGCAGCGCCCACCACTGGAAGCCGATGCCGGTGGCAAGTTCGAGTGCGATGGCAACGCCGCCGATCTCGGCGGAGAGCACCATGAGACTGAGCAAGAAGGTGGCAAGCAACGGCCACACAAAGACGTTGAAGCCAAATCTCTCGCGAATGCCATCGCAGATCGTGTGATGGCTCACCGCCGCGAACCTGCCGGCCATTTCCACCAGAAAGATGATGCAGATGGTGCCGAGCACCACGGCCCAGATCAGTTGGAACCCGAAAGTCGCGCCTGCCTGCGCCGCCGTCGCCATCGATCCGACTTCGAGGAAGCCGCCAACGCTGGTAACGACGCCGAGCGATATTTCCACGAGCTTCTTCATGGCTTCGGCGCGAAATATTTTGCATAGGCGGCGGCAAGCGAGCGCGAGGCCAGTTGAAGATCCTGTTTTGCTTTTTGGACCCCCGCTCGATTGCCTGCCTGCAATCCCGCCCCGGCGTGAGCCACCGCGACCGACAGATCCTTGACCGCTGTCGCCAATGCAGCCTGCTCGGCGGGTTCGGCCGTTTCGGCCGATCGGATTTGCGCCTCGGCATCGGCCAGTGTCTTGCCGACCGATTGCAGTGTGCCGGCGGTGTATGCGAACGGCGCCGCATCGCTTGTCCAGGCATCGAGCACCATCGATACGGTCTGTGCGGCGGATGCCGCAGTTTGTGATTGCTGCTCGATCCGATCGGAAGACGAGCATCCCGCCGAAACGCCCAGAAGCAACAGGGCGCACAGATAATCCAGCCTGAGATGACGGCCACTGAAGGTCAAAGCCGGCGTTTGGTGCGCCACAAGAACAGTCTCCCCGCAACCGAAGCGAATCGTGATCGGCATGAATTGATCTAGAGTGCCCCGTGTGGCCGTCAATCAATGATCGCACGGGTGCCATCGCAAGACATGGACCGTGAGAGGGAACCGCCGGCCACGATGGAAACCAACTCAAGCGGAACAAACGATCGCTTGCGGTATTTGGAATACGAGGCGAACCGACCTCAACCCGTCCTGATCACCGCATCGACGTGGATGGACTGCTGGCACGGAGGATTCCGCAATGCCTCGTCTCATAGCCTGGATAGTGATCGTGGCGGTCGTGATCATCGCGGCCTGGTTGTGGTTCAGCGGCCACAAAGCGCAAAACGGAAGCCAACCCGCGCCCCACGCGATAGACCAGAACGGCTAGTTCAATCCTGCTCGGCCGCGCCTGGAGGGGTCTCGACCCTGTATTCGTGGACCAGGCCGAGAACCTGACTTCTCACTGTCTCGCGCGCTTCGGGCTGAATGAAAGGCATCAGCCGCTCGACGGTTTCGACGACCGCACGCGGCAGATCCGCAACGGCATCGGTAAGCGCGCTGCCATGTTCATACATGTTGTCCGTCAGCTTCTTGTCCAGATCGGAAAGTATGCCCATCACCAACTCCATGTCCGTGTCACCCTCTGATAATGGGCAGTCCGGCAGAGATGTTCCACACAGGGCGCCAGCGCCCAGACGGCTGGGACATCGTTTCCGCTGAGCGCTTCACCGCAAGGTCGTCTGGCCGGGGTCGCGTCGTCTGGCTTTCGGTGGAATGAGCCTGCCGGCATTGGCACGTAACCCCCTGACGAATTCTTCCAGATAAGGGAGCAATTCGAAAAGCAGGATCACGGCCATCACGCAGACGATATAAGTCACCGGCAGCGGCTGCGATTTCCAGGCAAAATCAAAGCGCGCGGTTTCCCGTCCTGCCCCGAACAATGCGAGAAACTGTCCCCAATGAAGGGACACGACGCTGACCAGCCCCATCAGCGGGATCATCTCCAGAAAGCTGTGCACATGCTGTTCGATCGGCGTTACCGTGCGCGCCGATGTGGCGTAGCGAACGTCCCACATCGCGGTGGCCTCATGAATGAAGAAGGTGACGATCATGATGGCTATGACCAGGGCGTTCACGTCGAGGAACATGGCGGCAAGCAGCGGTATGCCGACCTCGATGAACATCAGGAGATGGATCAACGATTCCTTGGCGCCGGTCGTCGATTCGATATGCGAAGCGCGATGGCAGAGCCAGTCTGCAAAACCAGCTACCAACCAGACCGGGAGAAGAAAATACATCAGGATCAGAACGGTGGGATCTGACAGCACAACGTCCTCTCGTCCGAGTTCATATGAAGGATAGCGACACTGGTGAGCCAAGCTGGGGTTGTCTGGTAGTGGTCGATCACTGCTGCCCCGGCATTTCGGTATTTTCCTTGGGATTTTTCTGGACGCCCGCGGCCGGTGAAGTATCCGCGGGAGCGTTGCCGCCCTGGTTCTGCTCAGGCGCCCGTTTCAAGGGCGAAGTGCGCCAGCCCATGTCAACGTAGTGAAAGCCGATCAGGAAACCGATGATAATGACCGCGGCTATCGCCAGCGAGATTACCGCGTTGCGTCGCTCCATTGTGCTGCTCCCTTCCCTTGCCGAACAGCCAATGACCAAAATAGTTCCACACGCAGGCGCGAACCGATGCCGAGGCACCGGTTATCGTCCGTACCAACCTGGCAAGCGCGGCCGAATTGCACCAGCGACGATCGCTTCACGGACTCGGGAACAATCAAGCAAGGGCGAGGTTTGGTATTGGCATTCGCAAGGACGACCGTCATGGAACCCGCCGTTACCGATCATGTCGAAATCAAGAAATACGACCACCCGACGGGTGGATGGGGATCCCTGTCCTCCTTGATCCGCAAGGCATATGGCGAAGGCCTGCTGATGTCGGGAATATGGAGCACGCTGCTCAAGCAGAACAAGGCAGACGGCTACATGTGCGTTTCCTGCTCATGGGCCAAGCCAGCGGTGCCGCGGCCCTTCGAGTTTTGCGAAAATGGCGCCAAGGCCACCATGTGGGACCAGACGAAGCTGCGTTGCGGTCCGGACTTCTTCGCACGGCATTCGGTCACCGAACTGCTCGATTGGCCGGATCGCGACCTGGAAAAGCAAGGCAGGCTCACGGATCCGCTGCGCTACAACGCTGTCACCGATCGCTATGAGCCGATTTCCTGGGATGAAGCCTTTGCCGAGATCGGCATGGAACTTCGGCGGCTCGATCCGAAGTCGGTCGTCTTCTACACATCCGGCCGCGCCTCGCTGGAAGCTTCATTCATGTATCAGCTCTTCGCCCGCATCTACGGTTCGTCGAACCTGCCCGATTCTTCCAACATGTGTCACGAATCGACCTCGGTCGGGCTTCCCGAATCGATCGGTTCGCCGGTTGGGACCGTGCAGCTCGAAGACTTTTCCAAATGCGACATGATGTTCTTCTTCGGTCACAACACCGGCGTGACGGCGCCGCGGCTGTTGCACCCGCTGCAGGAGGCTCGCCAACGTGACGTGCCGGTCTTCACCTTCAATCCCTTGCCGGAGCGAGGGCTCAAGCGCTTCAAGAATCCGCAGGATCCCATCGAGATGTTGTCGCCAGGCCCCGGCACCAAGATGTCCAGCGACTTCTTCCAGGTCCGCAGCGGCGGCGACATTGCCGCGATGACCGGGATTGCCAAGGCGGTGCTGGCACTCGACGACACGGCTCGGGAGAATGGAAATTCGCGTGTCCTCGATGTCGAGTTCCTCGCCGAACACACGCATGGTTTTGCTGAGTTCGAAGCCTATTTACGCGCTGCCGAGTGGAAAGACATCGTCACACGGTCGGGCATCGCGCGAGCGGATCTGGAGCATGTGGCTGAAGTCTACGGCCGCTCCAATGCGGTGATCGGCAATTACGGGATGGGTCTGACGCAGCACAGGCACGGCACCGAGAACGTGCAGATGCTGTGCAATCTGCTGCTGATGCGTGGCAACGTCGGAAAACCCGGCGCCGGCATTTCGCCGCTGCGTGGCCACTCCAACGTCCAGGGCCAGCGCACCGTCGGCATATCTGAAAAGCCTGAACTCGTTCCGCTCGACAAATTCGCGGAATTCTATGCTTTCGAGCCCCCGCGCGAAAAGGGCCTCGATACGGTCGAGACCTGCGAAGGCGTCATTGCCGGCTCGGTGAAGGGCTTTATCGGCCTGGGGGGTAATTTCGTGCGCGCCGTGCCTGAAACCGGCCTGGTCGAGAAAGCCTGGCGGGGACTTGGCCTGCATGTCGAGATCGCGACCAAGCTCAACCGCAGTCATCTCATCCCCGGGGCGGTAACTTATCTGTTGCCTTGCCTGTCGCGGCTGGAGAGAGACCGGCAGGAAAGCGGCGATCAGACGGTTTCCGTGGAGGATTCCACCGCCTGCATCCATGGCTCCTTCGGATCGCGCCCGCCCGCTTCGCCAAATCTGCTTTCAGAACCGAAGATCGTCGCCGAGCTGGCCAAGGCTACCGTACCAGGCACGAGCTCGATCCCTTGGGACGAATGGGTTGCCGACTATTCCCGCATTCGCGATGAGATCGAACGCTGCATCCCTCAGCATTTTCGCCAGTTCAACAAACGGTTTCTCACGCCGGGAGGCTTTCATCGCGACATCAAGGCGTCGAAGCGAATTTGGGAGACGCCGAACAAGAAAGCCAATTTCAAGCTGCCGACGACGCTCGAGACGAATCCCGACATCGATATATCGGGGTACAAGGTCCTGACGCTGATAACGGTGCGTTCCAATGACCAGTTCAACACAACTGTCTACGGTTATGATGACAGACTGCGCGGCATCCATGGCACACGCATGGTCTTGCTGATGAACGAGGCCGACATCCAGCGGTTCGGACTGACCGCGGGGCAGCAGATCGATCTCGAAACCCATGCGGATGACGGTGTCGAGCGGCGCGTCCGGGGCTTGCGCGTGACATCCTATTCGGTGCCTGAAGGCAACTGCGCCGGCTATTATCCAGAACTCAATCCTCTGGTGCCCCTCTGGCATCGCGCCAAGAAAGCCCACGTTCCCGCCGTTAAGTCCGTTCCAGTCAGAATTATTGGCTGAAGCCAGACAGGCGTCGCTTCGCATTTCCCGGCGGCGTCACATACCCGGACAAGCAGCGGGCCCACCTGGACCGGATGGCTCTTAACCGCCAGGCGGCTTGGGCGATGCCGGCTGTGTTGGCTGCGTGCCTTGCTGGTCCCCGCCAGTACTGGTCTGTGGTGTCGGATTGGTATCCGTCGCCGGATTCTTGTCGACAGGCTGGCTGTTCGTCGTATCCGTCTTGGATTTGACGGGGTCGGCATTGTCGTTGCACGCCGCCAAGGCGAGCAACGCCGATGCCGCACACAGTGACCACAAGGCTCTCATGCTGACTTTTCCCCAATGAGTTCGGGTAAAGCAGCCGACAAGTGACCTATTCGGTCGAACCGCACGGAAAGTCCCTGTTTGACCGCACTTCGGGCCAGCAAATGATCGAGTTCGGTATCTTCGATCGGGCTGCGAACCACCTGACGGATGGCCTGGCACGCCAGCTCGGTCGAGACAAAATCATACCTCCTGCTTCTGGCGAGAACATATTGGTCGACCAGCATCTTCACGCGCCTGAGCGCGATTTCATCGGCATAGTGCATTTCGGTTCTCCTGCGCGCCGAACTGCCGAACGAGTGGGTTGTTCCGCCCGAATTCAAAACACGATCGCTCGGCTGACGGAAAAGCCCGCGCCTCCCGGCAAGGGAGCGCGCGGGCTGATCAGGCTGAGGGGAACCCGATCGTGCAGCGTCAAACAAGGGGAGCGACGACGCCGCACGACACCGAACCTGCATCGACGTCAGTTGTTCCACTTCGCCTTATTCGAGTTGTTCGCGCCTGAACGGAAGATCCGCTTTTGGCCAAGGTCCAGAACGGCGCGATCGACGTGATCACGCATGGGGCCAACCTCGAAGCCGTATCCGATCTCTGCAAGACGTTTGCAGCCGCATGGCTGGGACATCCACACGGGCACAAGAACCGCTCCGTCCTTACTCGTGCCGCCCTCGGCAGCGTGGTGTCGTTGCGGTCTCGGAACTTTCGATCGCGCCGACGATTGACCTGCCTACATGAGATGTTTTCCCTTGCAAGGAGAGGAGCCACCATGACCAAGGAAGGTTCAACCTCGAAACCCGCCGTCCGATCGCCGAATGCCGGTGGCCTGCCGCACCCAAGGCGGGATGCCAACGCAACGGATGCCGGCGCAAAGCCGGTGACGCCAAAGACCGCCGGCGCATCCCGGCCGTCGAGCGTTCCGCTGAATAATCCGGTTGCCAATCGAAATGCCGGCCGGCCACGCCAGGCGAGCACCACGCCCCGGCCTACCGACAAGCCGCTGGATTGATCGCGACCGGCTGGCTTGAAATCACGACCGTTTCTTGGCTGCGCGAAGCGACGCAAGGTCAGCCACGGTAGTGAGGATGGCCGCCTCGCTTGCGGGTTTTGCCACGAATTTGCAGTTTCGAAACGGGACCGGAACATCACGCTCCCCAAATCCCGTTACGAACGCGAACGGCGTGCCGCGAGCCAGCAAGACTTCCGCGACCGGCAAGCTCGTTTCGCCGTTGAGCTGAATATCCAGCAACGCCACCTCGACCTTGTCCGCCTCGACAAGTTGAAGCGCGGCGGCAACCGACGAAACAGGACCGACCACGGGATAGCCCGCTGCAAGCAAGTCAGACGCGACGTCCTCTGCGATCAGCCACTCGTCCTCGACCACCAGAACGTGCGGTCTGTCGCTCATGGCGCGTCTCTATGGTTTGCCGAAAAAGCGATCTGAACCTCGAGACCGTCCTTGCGGAAGGAGGTCTCGACATCGCCGCCGAGCCTGTAGCCGATTTCCCCCTTCAACAGGTTCAGCCCAAAGCCATTGTTCAACGGCTCCCTGACGGGAGGGCCGTCCTTTTCGCGCCAGCCAAGCGTGAAATTGTCGCCATCCATCGCCCATTTGACGCCGATCCTGCCTCGGGGCTTGGACAGGGCGCCATACTTGGCCGCATTGGTGGCCAGTTCATGAATGGCCATGCTGAGGGAAAGCCCTTGTTGCGGGCCGAGTTTAACGTCGTCGCCATCGAGTTCGATCCGTTCGATGCCGAACGGTTCGAGTTCCTGGTGGAGCAATTCCTTGACCGAAGCCTCTTTCCACCTCTCGCGGGTCAGCAGTCCGTAGGCCCGGGACATGGCGTGCAGCCGACCGATCAACGCCTCCGCGAACTCTTCCTTCGTATCGGAACTGTCCCGCATGCGGTTGGCGATGCTGGCGATCACCGCGAGCATATTCTTGACGCGATGGTTCAGCTCCGAGATGAGCACCTGCTGATGCTCTTCCGCCCGCGCCAGGGTGGTAACATCGACCAGTGTCACCACGACGCCCTGTATCCTGTTGCCCTTGTCCCGATAGGGGTTGATGCGGACCATGTGAAACAGGCCCCTGGAATCGCGCGCAAGATGGTGGTTCAGGATCTCGCCTGTCTCGAACACCTTGTCGATGTGCTGCTTCAACTCGGGGTAATCGAGTTGGCTCGAAAGATCCGTCAACGGCCGGCCGACGTCGGAGGGGCGCAGGCTGAAGAAGGACGAGGCCGCCGGCGTGAAGGTCCGCACCACAAGACTGCGGTCGAGAAAAATGGTCGCGATATCGGTGCTTTCGAACAGGTTCCGCAGATCACTGTTGGCGTGATCGAGCTCTTCTATCTTGCTGGTCAACTCCGCGTTGATGGTGTTGAGCTCTTCGTTGAGCGACTGCATCTCTTCCTTGGACGCTTCGAGTTCCTCATTGGTGGATTGCGCCTCTTCATTGACGGAGACGAGTTCCTCGTTCGAAGATTTCACCTCTTCGAGGGCCGTCTCATATTCCTCTATGGTGGATTGAAGACGTTCTCTTGTGTCGCGCAGCTCCCGCTCGAGATCGGCGGTGCTGTCGCTGTCACGACTGCCGCCGTCCTCATCGGGTCGGGCCTGCGTCGGTCCCGACGGCTCGAAGAGCACAAGGTAAAGCGGCTCTCCATTGCCCCGCTCGGCGAGCGGCTCGATCGTCAGCCTGATCGGTTGTACGCGTTCGTCATCTTCCTCGACGGCGAGGTTGTCCCGCACGACAGTGCGGCGTGTCGTCGTCGCCTCCCTCAATGCGGCGCGCAGGTCCAGCCGAAGCCCGCGGCGCGCCATCGTCAGCAACTGCCGACTGGGGATGCCTTGCGGCGCTTCGAGGTATCTGCCGGTCCTCGCCGAATAGTAGACGACGTCGCCTTCCGCGTTGACGAGGACATGCGGCGGCGCGAACCGCTCCAGCACCTGCGCCTCGACAGCCTGGCGCAGCGGATAGCCGACCGTTCCCTTCTTCAAGCCAGCGGTTTCGGCCGGAAAAACGCCGGAAGGAACATCGCCGATCAGGGCCGGCAGCCTGATGTGCGGCGAGACATGCTCCCGTGCCTGGAAGAGGCGATGTTTCTTGTCGACTGTGGCAAACAGATTTTCGTGCTGCCCGACGCTTTCAGACGTGCCGAGGAAAAGATAACCACCGGGCTTCAGCGAATAGTGGAAGACAGGAAGAACGCGGCTTTGAATGGCTGGGCCGAAATAGATCAGCAGGTTACGGCACGAAACCAGATCCATGCGCGAGAAGGGCGGATCGCGGATGACGCTATGTGGCGAGAAGATGCATAGCTCCCGGATCTCGTTGCTGAGGACGTAGCTTTCGCCATCGCCGTTGAAAAACCGCTGTTTGCGTTCCGGGGAAAGTCCTTGCATCAACGCTTCGGGATAGCGTGCCGCGCGCGCCACCGCCAGCGCCGGCTCGTCTATGTCGGTGGCGAAAATCTGGACGCGAGGCACGGCCGAGAGCGTTTCCATGTGTTCACGCAGCAGGATGCCGATGGAGAACACCTCTTCGCCTGTGGCGCAGCCTGGAACCCAGACCCTGACGGTATCGCTCGCCGTCTTGCCGTCGAACAGCCGCGGGATGATCTTTTGTTCGAGCAATTCGAAGGCTTCGGGATCGCGGAAGAAGTTGGTGACATTGATCAGCAGATCGCGAAACAGGTTCATCACCTCGCGAGGGTCCTTCTTCAGCCAATCGATATAGGCGCCGATGGACTGAATCTGGGCGATCTGCATGCGCCGCTTGATCCGGCGCAGGAAGGTCTTGGTTTTATAACCTGAGAAGTCATGACCGGAGTGGCTGCGCAAGATCCCGTATATCTGTTCGCGGACCTGATCTATGTCGGCCGTGTGAACGTCCTCTTCGTTCGTCAGCCCGTCCAGCGCGTCGAAGCCGCGGGCGTAAGCCTCCAGCTTCGCCCCAATCTGCTCGGCGGGCACGGCGACGTCGATGAGCCCGCTGGCAATGGCGCTCTGCGGCATGTCGGGATTGCGCGGACCGTAGCCGTCAGCCGCTTGCGCCACGGTGAGCCCGCCCCGCTCCTTGATGGCCTTGACGCCCAGGGTTCCATCGGAATCACCGCCCGACAGAATGACGCCGACCGCGTATTCGCCCTGGTCGTCGGCCAGTGCGCTGAAGAAGATATCGACGGGTTTGCGCTCTTGGGTAAGCCCATTGGGCCGCCTAAGGCGCAGCATGCCATTCTCGATGACGAGAGTGACGTTTTCCGGCATCACATAGACGTGGTCCGGTTCAACAGCCACGCCGTCCTCCACCACCACGACAGGCATCTCGGTGTAGCGGTCGATAACTTCATGCAGCAGGCTGTTGCGCTTGGGACTGAGATGCGTGATGACCACGAACGCCATGCCTGGCTGACTGGTGATGCCCTTGAACAGCCCTTCCATCGCGGGAATGCCACCCGCGGACGCGCCGACGCCGACGATGAGGAACTTGATTGATTGCGCTGTCACGGCATATCCCTCTTCCCCGACCCGACATGAACTCCCTCAAGGTCGGCTCGGACAGGACATAACCATATAGCGCGCAGGCAGAATGGAACAAGACAGCACCGATGACGTTGAACCCGACATCCATGGTGGTTCAATGACGAAACGCTCTGCTGGCCTGAAGCTCCTGGCACCAATGGCGCCGGGGGCGCCTCAATCAATCAAATATCTCGGTGCAGGGCCCGTCCCGGATCGCATGCTGGTGCTTGCGAAACGATTGCGGGCAGCGCTGGATGACAGAAAATGGGAAACGGCTTCTCTGCATCCTAAACTCCGTTCGAAGAAAGGATGACGACGTGCGCGATCTGCGGGGATTGCACATTTTGATTGTCGAAGACGAATGGGCGGTGGCGGGAGATCTCGCACGGTTTTTCAGCAATATGGGCGCCATCATCCTCGGACCCGCGGCCACCGTCGAGCAGGCTTCCGAACACACCGATCAGGCCGAAGCTGCAATCCTGGACGTCAACCTCAACGGCCGACGCGTGTTTCCGATCGCGGACAAGTTGATGCGCCGGGGCATCCCTTTCGTGTTCTTCAGCGGCGACAACGACATCGCCATTCCCGAACATCTTCGCTACGCCAGCAATTTGCGAAAATCCTCGGGCAGCAGGGCCGTGTTCAATGCCCTTTTTCCGGCGCAGGCGTCGGAACAAGCGGGCATCGCCGTGCCCCCTCCGCCAGACGACGTCTTCACGCTTTTGCCCAAACTGCGGCTCGCGGCGCGTCTTTTGCTGGGAGACGTCAACGCATCCGACCGGCTGGTCGAGAGGACACTCGAGCAAGCGATCCGGAACATCGACCACAGGCGGCTTGGCCAGTCGACCGAAAACTGGCTCAACGACATCATGCGAGAGGTGGTGAAGGACCACGGCGCAAAACTGATGCATTGAATTTTGTCCTCCGAGTCCGAGGCTAAGTCGCTTCCCTTGGGGGTTGCGATCGTCCATCATCCGCAACTGCGTTCAGGGGCTTGATCTTGCCGGATCGCCTTTCTGGCTCAGCGCCCGAAGCAATGGGGCCGTCGATTGTTCCATCGAATTTCGAGATTTTCTGGATCGGCCAGGATCAGCTGCCAGGCCAGCCTTCTCAACCCTTGCGATCGCGCTCGACGAATTTGTTGAAGCGGCTGGCTTTTCCGTCGCTGGTCTTGGCCTGATACAGGAACGCCAGATCATTGTCGTCGAATATCCGGAAGAACTCGTCCCAATCGATGGGCTCGAATGCTTCCTCGGGCTCGCCGAAGTCGATCCGCAGGATGCCCCCCTCGCCCTTGGTGCGGACCACCGCCGGGCGACCCTGCCGCTCCTCGGCCCATTTGCGAATTTCGTCGTGATTGGTGGTCGTCTGGGACTGCGACATTGAAATCTCCTTGATCATCGGCCTCGCCCTATCGGCGTCACGGCGGCTGTCGAGCGTCCTAACAGCACACCGGCGGCAATGTTCCAGCGTCAAGGGCTGACGGCGGTGTCTTGCTTCGCACGAAGGTCTGGAAGGGAACTTTGTTGAACCACAGGGAACAAACCTTTTGCCGAAAAGTTCGGGGCGCCGAGGTCACTCGTCTGAGGAGTCGTCGTGAAACGCATATTGGTTACAGGAGGCTGCGGCTTCATTGGTCGCCACGTCACACAAGAACTCATCGCCCAGGACTATTCGGTTCGCATTCTCGACGCCCTGCTGGAGCAGGTGCATGCGGGCGAAGCGATCGCGCTTCCCGCAGGAGCCGAACTGCTCAAGGGCGACATCCGCGACCGCGAGGCCGTTACCGAGGCGCTGGAAGGCGTCGACGCGGTCATTCACCTGGCGTCGGAAGTCGGCGTCGGGCAATCGATGTACGAGATAGCGCGCTATGTCGGCACCAACGATCTCGGCACGGCGACGCTGCTCGAGGCGTTGATCAAACACCCGGTCGAGCGGATCGTCGTCGCCTCCTCGATGAGCGTCTATGGCGAGGGCCTTTATGCCACGCCCGACGGTCGGCGCATCGACAATGCCCGGCGCAAGCCGAGCGACATCAAAAGCGGACAGTGGAATCCACTGTCGCCGGAGGGCGAACCCCTTTCGCCGGTGCCGACAGACGAAGAAAAACCGGTCGATCTCGCCTCGATTTACGCGCTGACGAAATACGCCCAGGAGCGCGCCGTGCTGATCTTCGGCGAAGCGTACGGCATCGATGCGGTCGCGCTGCGCCTGTTCAATGTCTTCGGCGCCGGCCAGGCACTATCAAATCCCTACACCGGCGTGCTGGCCAACTTCGCTTCACGTCTCGCCAATGGCCAACGGCCTATGATCTTCGAGGATGGCGAACAGAAGCGCGATTTCGTTCATGTGCAGGACGTCGCCCGCGCCTTTCGCCTTGCGCTGCAGCAACGTCAGGCAAAGGGCCACGTCATCAACATCGGCAGCGGCCGGGCCTATGCGATCAGCGAAGTCGCGCGATTGCTGGCAGAGGCCATGGGAACCCCGAACCGCTCGCCCGAGCTGCTCGGCAAGGCGCGCTCCGGCGATATACGCAACTGCTTCGCCGATATTTCCAAGGCACGTGAGCTGCTCGGCTTCGAACCGGGCCGCCGATTGGAGAGCTCTCTCGGCGATTTCGTTTCCTGGGTGCGCAATACGGCCGCCGTCGACCGCGGCGCCGAAATGAAGCGCGAGCTCGAAGAGCGTGGGTTGGTGTCATGAGCCCGGGCGCACGCAACCGTCGCGAAGCGCCGGTCGCCATCGTCGGCGGCAGCGGCTTCATAGGATCGAACCTGGCCGACAGCCTGTTGTCGGATGGCGAACCGGTGCTGGTGGTCGACAATCTCAGCCGTCCCGGCGTCGAACAGAACCTGGAATGGCTGGCCCAGAAACACGGCGACCGCCTTACGGTCGAGACCATCGATGTGCGGGACGCCAATGCCCTGGCGCCGGTTCTGATGAGATCCAAGGCGATCTTCCATCTGGCCGCGCAAACGGCCGTCACTACGAGCCTGGTCCGGCCGGACGAGGATTTCGACATCAACCTTCGGGGAACGTTCAACGTGCTGGAAGCGGCGCGACTGAGCGGCGAGCGCATCCCGGTGGTTTTCGCCAGCACCAACAAGGTCTATGGCAGCCTTCCCGATGTCGCGGTTCGCGAGGACGGCGACCGCTACATAGCTTGCGACAACGCCATCCAGGCCGGCGGCATCGATGAGGCCCGCGGCCTGGATTTCTGCACACCTTATGGCTGCTCCAAGGGTGCGGCGGACCAGTATGTACTCGACTATGCCAAATCCTACGGCATGCCGACGGCGGTGCTGCGGATGAGCTGCATCTACGGACCGCGCCAGTTCGGAACCGAGGACCAGGGCTGGGTGGCGCACTTCCTGCTCAGCGCCCTGACGGGACGGCAAATCACCATCTACGGCGACGGCAGGCAGGTGCGCGACATCCTGCACGTCTCGGATGCGGTCGCCGCCTACAGGGCCGTGCTGGACCAGATCGAGACCGCCGGGGGCCAGGCATTCAATCTTGGCGGCGGACCAGAAAATGCGCTCAGCCTGCGTATGCTGTTGAGCGAGATCGGCGGCCTGACCGGCCGTGAGCTTTCGATCCGCCACGATGGGGAACGGACCGGCGACCAGCCCTTCTTCGTCGCCGATACCCGCAAGATCGAGGCCGCGCTTGGCTGGAAGGCGCAGGTCGCGTGGCGCGAGGGCATTCGCGATTTTGCCGACTGGCTGCGGCGCCACCGGCTTGAGCCTCGCCCCGAAGCCGTGAGGTACGTCGCATGAGAATAGCCCTGGTCAATCCCTTCTGGACGTATGACGACAGCATCTATTTCGGCTGCCGCCAACCGCATCTGCCGCTGGAACTCGGCTATTCGAAAGCCATGCTCGAAGCGGCCGGCCATGAGGTGCTGCTGCTGGACGGGCAGTTACAGAAGCTCGACAATTCCGGGCTCTGCGAACGCGTGGCTGAGTTCGCGCCGGCGATGACGGTTGTCAGCACCGCGCCGACCTATCTGTTCTGGCGCTGCGCACCGCCGGAGTTGCGCGTGCCGGCCGATTTCCTCAATCGTCTCGCTGGGCGTGGCGGACGCACCGTCGCGGTCGGGCCGCATGGCTCGGCGACGCCGGCGCCGACGCTGCGCAAGCTTGGCGCCGACATTGTCGTGCGCGGCGAATGCGAGGAAATCGTCGCGGAACTTGCCCGGCGCGACGATTGGAGCGCGGTGCACTCGACCGCTTATCTGCGGGACGCCAGTCTGGTTTCGAACGGCGGCGTTCATGTCAGTTCCTTTGTCGATCATCCGCCGCTTGAATGGTCATCCGACTGGATCGCCGCCCATTCGCATCACCATCATAGGTTCGATGACCAACAGCATGGGTTCGGCGCCGAGGTCGAGGCGTCACGCGGCTGTCCCTACAATTGCAGCTTCTGCGCCAAGATCGATTTCCGCGATGCCTATCGCCGCCGGAACCACGAAGCGGTGGTGACCGAAATCGATCGGCTGATTGCCCAAGGCGTCGGCTATATCTACTTCATCGACGAAATTTTCCTGCCGCAAAAAGCGTTGCTGGAGGCGTTGGTCGAGCGCGATGTGAAATTCGGCGTACAGACCCGCATCGATCTGTGGAAACCCGAGCTGCTGGAATTGCTGGGCGCGGCAGGCTGCGTCTCCATCGAAGCCGGCCTCGAAAGCCTGACGGTGGAAGGGCGGGCGATGCTGGCGAAGCGCTGCCGGCTGGGCACCGAGGAACTCGCCGCGCTGCTGGTCAAGGCCAGACGCCACGTTCCCTTCGTCCAGGCCAATCTGATCGGCGTTGTCGAGGACGATCCTGCCCTTGTCGATTACTGGCGAGCCCATCTGATCGACAATGGCGTGTGGGCCAATGAACCCGTACCGCTTTATCCTTATCCGAGTTCGCCCAGCTATCGCGAGCTTTGGGGCGAACCCGACGATCTCGCCTGGGAGCGCGCCCATGATCATTACCTCGCCTCCTTCCAGAAGTTCAGCGACATTCAGGAAAAGCGCCCGCGTCCGCTGGCGGAGCTGGAGGCGGCATGTTGCGGACACTAAGGCCGCGCAAGCGCCGCATCCTGATGACCGTCGACGCCATGGGCGGGGTGTGGCGCTATGCGCTTGATCTCGGCCGGGAGCTGGTCAACGGCGGCGACAGCATCGTGTTCGCCGGGCTCGGACCGCAACCATCGAGGCAACAGGCCGAAGAGGCGCGGTCCTTCGCGACGCTGATCTGGTTGAACACGCCGCTGGATTGGATGACCCACGACGCCGGCGATCTCGACGCTCTGCCGGGGGAATTGCGTGCGCCGATGCGTGACCACGCCATCGACGTCGTCCATCTCAACGCGCCGACGCAGGCAGTGGGATTGGATGCGCCCTGCCCTATCATAGCGGTCTCGCATTCATGCGTGACGACATGGTTCCACTCCGTCAGGGGACAGGCGTTGGACAGCGCATGGACCTGGCAGAAAGAGCGCAACAAGCGCGGCTTCGACAGGACCGACGCCGTCATCGCGCCGAGCCGCAGCCATGCCGAGCTGCTCGAGACCTGCTATGGCCCGGTCGCACGCCTGCACATCGTCGGAAATGGCGCCCGTCCGGTCCCGAACGTCGAAAACCGCCAGCCGGTGGTCTTCGCCGCCGCCCGTTGGTGGGACGAGGGAAAGAACGTGATGGCGGTCGACCAGGCCGCCTCGTTGACGCAATGGCCCATCTTTGCAGCCGGTTCGATTCACGGCCCGAACGGCGAGCGTGCCACCGTCAATCACGCCGTTTCTCTCGGGGCGCTGCCGTATGACGAGGTGCGCTCCTTGATGGCCCGCGCCGGCATTTTTGTATCGCCGTCGCTCTACGAACCGTTCGGTCTGGCGGCGCTGGAAGCGGCTATGTCGGCAACGCCCCTGGTGCTCTCGGACATCTCGACCTATCGCGAGATATGGGACGGTGCCGCGATGTTCTTCGACGCGCGGGACCCGCGTGATCTCGCTGCCTGCGTCAATCGTCTTTCCAGCGATGCCGGGCATAGGCGAGAGCTCGGCCAGGCCGCCCTTCGCCGAAGCCGCAGGTACACGCTGGCGAGGCAGGCCGCGGCCACGCGCGATGTCTACGAAAAGGCGGCACTAGCCGTGGCGGAGCGCTGATCATGCGCTTCTTGTTCTACACCCACTCGCTCGTCTCCGACTGGAACCACGGCAATGCCCATTTCCTTCGCGGCGTCATGCGCGAACTGGTGGCGCGCCGGCATCAGGCCATCGCTCTGGAGCCCGCGGACGGCTGGAGCCGGTCAAACCTGCTGGCCGAGAAGGGATCCTTCGCGATCGAACGCTTCCGCAAGGATTTCCCCGAATTGATGCCCGTGACCTATGATGCCGGGTTCGACCACGAAGCCTGGATCGCCGAGGCCGACGTGGTGATCGTCCACGAATGGACCGACCCGGACCTTGTCGCTCGCATCGGCCGTGTCCGGGCCGATGGCGGCAACTTCATCCTTCTGTTTCACGACACCCATCACCGGGCCGTGTCGGCCACCGAGGCAATCTCGGCGCTCCATCTGGAGCATTATGACGGCGTTCTCGCGTTTGGCGAAGCATTGCGCGAGAGCTATCTGCGCGCCGGCTGGGGCAAGCGTGTCTTCACCTGGCATGAAGCGGCGGATGATCGCCTGTTCAAGCCGCACCCGGAAATCCACGCTACGTCCAATCTGGTCTGGATCGGAAACTGGGGCGACGACGAGCGGACCGCCGAACTCAGGGAGTTCCTGATCGAACCGGTGCGCGATCTCGGCCTTGAGGCCACTGTTCACGGTGTCCGCTATCCCAAGCCGGCACTTGCCGATCTGGCCGCCGCCGGTCTGCGCTACGAAGGGTGGATCGCCAATGCCGACGTGCCGAAGGCCTTCGCCATGCATCATGTCACGGTGCACATCCCACGGCGCCCCTATCGTGAAAGATTGCCTGGAATTCCGACGATCCGCATGTTCGAGGCACTCGCCTGCGGCATCCCGCTGATTTCAGCACCGTGGTCCGATGTCGAGCGGCTTTTCAGGCCCGGCGTCGACTTCCTGTTTGCCGAGAATGGCTCGCAAATGCGGCAACACCTACAGGCGGTGCTGGCCGATGCCGATTTCGCGGCGTCGCTGGTGGCCTCGGGCCTTGAGACCATCCGCTCGCGCCACACCTGTCGTCACCGCGTCGACGAGTTGTTCGACGTTCTCGGGCAATGCACGAACCTGCACTCCGTCGACCCGACCGCCGCAAAGGAAGCCGCCGAATGAAGATCGCATTCTATGGATCGAGCCTTTTGTCGTCCTACTGGAACGGTGCCGCGACCTATTACCGTGGACTGCTGAAGGCGCTTTCGCAACTGGGCTATGAAATCACCTTCTATGAGCCTGACGTCTATGACCGGCAGAAAAACCGCGACATCGAGGCGCCGGACTGGTGCTCCGCCGTCGTCTATGAGGCGACCCGGCATGCGCTGATGCAGGTAGCGGCACGGGCCGCCGAGGCCGATATCGTCGTCAAGGCGAGTGGCGTCGGCTTCGAGGATGAGGCGCTGCTGCGCGCCGTGCTCGACCACGCCCGCAGCGACGCGCTCACCGTGTTCTGGGACGTCGACGCGCCGGCCACGCTCGCCCAGTTGCGCGACGAGCCGGACCATCCGCTCCATAGTGCGCTGCAGGAAATAGACCTTGTGTTGACCTATGGCGGCGGCGATCCCGTCGTCTGGGCCTATCGTGCCATGGGCGCGAACGAGTGCGTGCCCATCTACAATGCGCTCGATCCCGAAACGCACCACCCGGTCGCCGGCAATGCGCGTTTTGCCTGCGATCTGGCGTTCCTCGGAAACAGGCTGCCGGATCGTGAAGCCCGTGTTGGATCGTTCTTCCTCGATCCTGCGAGCCAACTGCCGGAGCAACGTTTTCTGCTTGGCGGATCGGGCTGGGGAGACAAGCCGCTCCCCGCCAATGTCGGCTGGATCGGCCATGTCGGCACCCGCGATCACAACGCCTTCAATGTCACGCCAAAGGCCGTCTTGAACATCAGCCGCGACAGCATGGCCGCGAACGGTTTTTCACCGGCCACGCGTGTCTTCGAGGCGGCCGGCGCCGGCGCCTGCCTGATCACCGATGCCTGGTTGGGCGTCGAGCTGTTCCTGAAACCCGGCGAGGAGATCCTTGTGGCGCGCGACGGCGACGATGTCGCCGAAATCATGCAGGCGCTTACCCCCCGTCGGGCAAAGGCAATCGGCCAAGCCGCGCTTCGCCGTGTTCTCGCCGACCATACCTACGCACTGCGCGCGGCCGTGACCGATGCAGTCTTCAAACGCCATTTGACGCAGGGGACCGTGGAGGCGGCCGAATGACCAAGCAGCTCGACATCGTCTTTCTCGGCCTGTCGCTGTCCTCGTCGTGGGGAAACGGCCACGCCACTACTTTTCGAGGTCTGCTGAAAGGTCTTCACGAACTCGGCCATCGCGTGACTTTCCTGGAGCGCGATGTGCCGTGGTACGCCAATCACCGCGATTTGCGCGATCCGGACTTCTGCGCCTTGCGCTACTACGAAACCGTACCGGAGCTTCAGCGCGACCATGCACGGTGCCTGGAACAGGCCGATATCGTGGTCATCGGCTCCTTCGTGCCGGAAGGGCGGGCGGTTATCGACATCGTCGCTTCACTTTGCAAAGGACAACTCTGCTTTTACGACATCGACACGCCGGTGACCCTGGCAAAGCTGTCGGCGGACGATTGCGACTATCTGAGCTGGCGCCAGATCCCCTACTTCGACATCTATTTCTCTTTCGCCGGCGGCCCGGTGCTTAACGATTTGGCGCAGACCTTCGGCGCACGCCGCGCCGAGCCGCTCTACTGTTCGGTCGATCCGGAACGGCATCACCGCACCGCCGACCCGGTCCGCTGGGATCTCGGCTATCTCGGCACCTATAGCGGGGATCGGCAAGCCACGCTCGACGCGCTCCTGCTCGAACCTGCACGGCGCATGCCGGACCGCCGTTTCGTCGTCGCCGGCTCGCAATATCCCTCCGACATCGATTGGCCCGACAATGTCGAGCGCATCGAACATCTGCCGCCGGCCGGGCACGCCGCGTTCTACAGCCGCCAACGCTACACGCTGAACGTCACCCGCCGTTCAATGATTGCAGCGGGATGGTCGCCCAGCGTGCGCCTTTTCGAAGCAGCCGCTTGCGGCACGCCGATCATCAGCGACCGCTGGCCAGGCCTCGACAGTTTCTTTCCCGCATCGACGATCCACACGGCCAAGAAGCCGGACGATGTCGTCGTGATTCTTTCCCGGGAATCGGCTCGTACACGTCTCGCCATGGCCGACCGGGCACGCGAACTCGTCCTTGCGTCCCACACCGGTGTGGCCAGGGCTCGCGAATTCATCACGGCGCTTACGCAAAAGGAGGCGGAGGTCCTCGACCTCGACATCGGAAGTGCAGCATGACTGGCAGACAGGAGAAAATCGCGATGCGACGAACAAAAAAGGCGCAAAGGGCAAAGACGGTGCTTGTCGCCGGTGGCGCGGGCTTCCTCGGTTCGCATCTTTGCGAAGCATTGTTACGCGATGGCTGGCGCGTGATCTGCACCGACAACTTTCTCACCGGTCGCATGGAGAACATCAACGCGATCATGGATAAGCCGGGGTTCCGGTTGATCGAGCAGGATATCTGCCGTCCGTTGGAGCTTGGTGAGCCGGTGGATCGCATCTTCAACCTGGCATGCGCCGCCTCGCCGCCGCGTTACCAGGCCGATCCGATCCACACCACGCGAACCTGCGTCATCGGAACATTGAATCTGCTCGAACTCGCCGCCCGCAACGATGCCCGATTGCTGCAGGCCTCCACGAGTGAAGTGTATGGCGATCCGGAGCAACATCCGCAGAGGGAAGATTACGTCGGCCATGTGAACTGCACCGGCCCGCGCGCCTGCTACGACGAGGGCAAGCGCACCGCCGAAACACTTTGCTTCGACTATCTGAGAGCCGCCAAGGCCGACGTTCGTGTCGCACGTATCTTCAACACCTACGGTCCGAGGATGGATCCGGCGGACGGCCGCATCGTCTCGAACCTGATCATGCAGGCGCTCGAGAAGCGCCCGCTGACGATCTTCGGCGACGGCTTGCAGACACGATCTTTCTGCTACGTCTCCGATCTGATCGACGGGTTGATGCGTCTGATGGATTTCGATCCCAATCCGGGCAAGCCGATCAATCTGGGCAATCCCGGAGAGTTCACCATCATGCGGCTGGCGGCATTGGTGAAGGCGATGACCGGCACCAAATCGGAGATGACGTTTCTGCCGCTGCCGCAGGACGATCCTCGACGCAGGCAGCCCGACATCTCGCGCGCGAAAGCGCTGCTCGGCTGGATGCCAAGAGTGCCTCTCAACGAGGGGCTCGCCCGGACGATCGGCTATTTCGCGAGCCTCGAAGGCGTTCCGATCGGCAACCAAATAGCAGGTCGCGCCACGAGGGCGAGGTCCACATCAGGCGGGCTGCAGAACCTCCCGGTCTGATGCTGGACCGCAGCCACCCCTTCGCGGTCGATTCCGGCGGAACATCCGCTCAAGCTTGTGGTTTGACGAGAGGACCAGATATGGAGGACATCCTCATGCGACCCAAGCGATCCGCACCGGATATCGACAAGATGGCGGAACAGGAGACGGCCGCCTATTTGCGGCGAGCCTCGATCACCTATCTGGAGTGCTGCGTCAGCCTGATGATGACCCACCTGCAGCGGGAAGAAGTGGCTAGTATTCTCGAGCAGGAAGCCGACATGCTGCGAAGCCTGGATTGAGGGGAACTGTCACGCCCTGGCCTTGTCCAGGAACCGTGTCAGTCCTGCCTCATATCGGTTGGCTGTCCCTGCCAGCCTTGCTCGTTCCCGTCCGTCCTCGGATTGAGCGGCCATGCTCCACAGCCCCAGCTGAAACGCCAGGTAGCAAGGTTGGAAATACTCGACGAGCCCGACGTCAATGCAGTCACCCATGCCGCCGATCAACGTCGCCGCCTCGCCTTCGGACAAACCATATTCGACGCAAGCGCCGGCAATGTCCCATTCTATCGGCTGGCAGCCGATCAGATCGTGTCCCCGGCAATGGTCGACGGCATCCGTCTTGACCAGCGTGCCGTCTGCACCGATCAGAAACTCCCAGGGGTGAAGCCTGCCGTCGATCTCGACGCGTTCCAGTACCTGGGGGACAGCCTGTTTCGAGAACCAGTTCCACAGTTTCGCCGCCTGGTTTTTGCCCAAAGCCTCGGAAGCGTTGTGAACGGCCATCTCCGCGAGGGCGGGCAATGAAGCACCCGGCTCGCGGGTTCGCAGATTGATCGCTCGCCAGGCCAGATAGCGTGTGAACTCCGCGACAAGTCTTTGTCTGGGCAGCGGGAGCTGATCCATCGTGGTGCCGTCGGCCCACCGTTCAACCAGGAAACCGTGGCAGAGTCCGGCGACTTGCGACCCGAACCCGGCCTGATGCAACATCGTCGCGGCCCGCATCTTGCGCAGCCCGGTTTCGCCGAGGCCAACAAACTTGACAAGCCAGCGATCTGGACCTGCGGACGCCAGGAACTTTCGCCGTTCGGTGCCGCGAGTGCTCGGTGGCCAGCGCTTTTCGTCGGCATAGTGAAGGGTTCGCCACGCGCCGCCGGATATTTCGGTCAAACGCAATTCCGGACTGCCGACCGCCTCGGCTACCCAATCGCGCAGCGTTGGAATTTGCGAGCTTTCGGGAAAGGTGCGTTCAAACGTCATCGCCACATGTTTGCGGCAGCGCATCCATGTCTCCCGGACGTCCTGCGACGCTTCTGCGCCCGGATCGCCCGAATGGCTGGGGAACAGGTGAATGCGGCTCCTATCGATACCTAGGTCCCGCAGCCACGTGACGACGGCGTGGATAGAACTTCCCGATAGGCCCGGACCTTCGTCGACGACAGCGAACCGAGCCGACGGCTCGTTCCTCCAGGCAGCGACCAACCGCGGATCGGCATTGACCCGCCGATCGAAAGGATGGCCGATCGGACGCAGACTGATCGGCGGCGGCGCACCGATGGCGGCGGCCACCATGGCCGCAAGCCCCAAGCCGATACTGCGGATGCCGATCACACATGTGTTCGCGTCGAGACCTGATTCTTGCGCCGCGCCCAGATAGCTTTCGGGATAAAGCGCATAATGCGCGTAACCCTCGGCCGAACCGGTCAAAACCTCTGCCTTGCAATCGAGCGCCGCCAGCGATTTGAGAAGTCGCGGATCGATGCCACCGCCCAAGGCGAAACCGCTTCGCCACGACTTCGCCACCTCTGCCGCAAGCCCGACCAGCAACGCGGCGCCTTGCCGTCGCGAAGGCGAATTGGTGTCGACGCCCAGGACCTTGAAGTCGACATCGGCGAGCCCCTGAACCAGCTGTGACGCGCTGATGAATAGCCCGACCAATGCAGCATGGCGCCGGATGCCGCGAGACATCCGATCGAGGCTTTGGGCCAGGTCGATCGCTGCCTCTTGAAGTTGTCGTGCGTTCTCGGTCCGCTTGTGGTCGCCGTAGACGATCATCGATCGATTTCCAATGCTTGCCGTGCGGGCAACGCGGCGGGTGCAGCTTCGATCCATGCCGTCTCGCGCAATTTTTCGAGCGACCAAGGAACATTCCGGCACGGTGGTGGTTCGGCGCAAGGAACTTACCTTTGAACAGCATAGGGCGGCAGTTTCGTGGGATCGAAAAAGGTTCGTGTTGGCATCGTTGGAGTCGGCAATTGCGCATCCTCCCTGGTGCAGGGCCTCTCCTATTATCGTCATGCAAAAAGCAACGAACCGATCCCGGGGCTGATGCATGCCGATCTCGGTGGCTATCACGTCGACGACATCGAAATTGTCTGCGCATTCGATGTCGCCAAAAGCAAGGTTGGCCGCGACGTCGCGGATGCGATCTACGCCGCCCCGAACAACACGTTCCGCTTTGCCGACGCGCCGACGACCGGTGTTCGCGTCGAACGCGGACCGACGCTCGACGGCATCGGCAAATATCTGCGCGACGAGATCGAAGAGGCGCCCGAACCGGTTGCCAATGTCAGCGATATCCTGCGCGACAGCGGAGCCGACGTGCTGGTCTCCTACCTGCCGGTGGGTTCGGAAGAGGCGACACGCTTCTATGCTGAATGCGCGCTCGAGGCCGGCTGCGCCTTCGTCAATTGCATTCCGGTTTTCATCGCGTCGCGTCCGGAATGGCGCCGGCGCTTCGAGCAACGCGGGCTGCCGCTGGTCGGCGACGACATCAAGAGCCAGGTCGGCGCGACCATCGTGCACCGGCTGCTGGCCAACCTCTTTCGCGAGCGCGGCGTGCGCATCGATCGCACCTATCAGCTGAATTTCGGCGGCAACACCGATTTTCTCAACATGCTGGAACGTGAGCGGCTGGAATCGAAGAAGATCTCCAAGACGCAATCGGTGACCAGCCAGCTCGATGTTCCGCTGGAGCCGGGCAACATCCATGTCGGACCGAGCGACCATGTGCCTTGGCTCACCGATCGCAAATGGGCCTACATTCGTGTCGAAGGCACCACCTTCGGCGGCGTGCCGCTGAATGCCGAGCTGAAGCTGGAGGTGTGGGATTCGCCCAATTCAGCCGGCGTGGTGATCGATGCGGTGCGCTGCGCCAAGCTGGCGCTCGACCGCGGCATCGCCGGGGCGCTGACCGGTCCTTGCAGCTATTTCATGAAGTCGCCTCCCGAACAGTTCACCGACGCCGAAGCCCGGCAGCGCACGCTCGCTTTCATCGCCGGCAAGGATGAGCCTTTGCTGGATGCCGCGGAATGACCACCACGTTCTTCCTGATCCGCCACGCGGCGCACGACAATGTCGGCTCCTATCTTGCCGGGCGCATGGCCGGCGTTAGCCTCGGCGAGGCCGGCAAGGCTCAGGCCGAGCAGCTTGGCCGCCGCATGGCCCAAGAGACGATTGCAGCCATCCTGTGCAGCCCGCGCGAGCGCACGCAGGAGACGGCACTGCCAATCGCTTTCGCCTGCGGCGTCGGCGAAATCGCGATCTGCGCCGAACTCGACGAGATCGACTTCGGCGACTGGTCGGGAAAGACTTTCGACGAATTGAACGGCGACGCCGGTTGGCGCGCCTGGAACGACCAGCGCCAGGAGGCCAGGACCCCGAGCGGCGAGACCATGCTGGATGTCCAGCAGCGCATGGTCTCGCTGATGAACGGCGTCCGCGAACTGCATCAGAACCAGTGCGTCGCCCTGGTCAGCCACGCCGACGTGATCAAGGCCGCCGTCTGCAATGTGCTTGGCTTGCCGGTCGGCGACTGCTTCCGCTTCGACATCGATCCCGCCTCGATCACGACCATCGTGTCGGGCGATTGGGGCTCCAAGCTCCTGCGAATGAATGAAGCGGCCTGACGAGGAAATTCCGGATGCGGATGGTCATTTTCGGTCTCACCGTCACGTCTTCATGGGGAAACGGCCACGCCACGCTGTGGCGCGGGCTGATCCGCGCTCTCGCCCGGTTGGGCTGGTCCATCACCTTTTTCGAACGCGACACTCCCTATTATGCCGGGGCCCGCGATCTGGATCAGCTCGACGGCGGCAATGTCGTGATCTATCCGGACTGGGAGGACATCCGCCGCGTTGCGGAGCGGGCGATGAAGCAAGCGGATGTCGTCGTCGTCACCTCCTACTGCCCCGACGCCGTAGAGGCTTCGCGCCTGGCCCAGCAGGCAAGTCGCGGGCTGCGGGTCTTCTACGATCTCGATACTCCAGTCACGCTTGCCCGCGTCGAGCACGGTGAGCGTCCGCCCTATTTCGGACCAGAGGGCCTTGCCGATTACCACCTCGTCCTGAGCTACACCGGCGGCTCGGCGCTCGAGGCGCTCAAGACCGTTCTGGGTGCGCGCCAGGTGATGCCCCTCTACGGGCATGTCGATCCCGACCGGCATCGGCCGGCCGAGAAGCGGGCCGAATTCGCCGGCGATCTGTCCTATCTCGGGACCTACGCGGCAGATCGCCAGGCTGGCGTCGAAGAGCTGCTGGTCCGCCCGGCCATGCGCCTGCCCGATCAACGCTTCATCATTGGCGGCGCACAGTATCCGCAGGAATTCCCGTGGAGCGACAACATCTTCTTCGTCAGGCATCTGCCGCCCGCCGACCATCCGGCGTTCTTCTCATCGTCGCGGCTGACGCTGAACGTCACCCGGGAAGCCATGGCACAAAAGGGCTGGTGCCCGTCGGGGCGGCTCTTCGAAGCGGCCGCGTGTGGGGCTGCCATCATCACCGACGCATGGCCAGGCCTCGCGGACTTCTTCGAACCCGGCCGCGAAGTCCTGTTGGCGCATGACACGGATGACGTGGTCGCCGCGCTGCAATTGCCCGAGCACGAACTCGACGGCATCCGAAGGCGTGCCCGCGAGCGGGTCTTGAGCGAGCACACGTCCGCCAGGCGTGCAGCGGAACTGGATAGAATGCTGGCCGACGCCTTGCAAAATCCGGTCGGCGAACCGATCGAGGAAGCAGTCTGATGTTGGGCATTGTGCCCGCTGCCGGACGCGGCAGCCGCATTCAACCGCTCGGTTTCTCGAAGGAGCTGCTGCCGGTTGGCAGCCGGATCGACGGCCAGACCGAACGTCCCTGCGCTGTAAGCGAGTATCTGGTGCGGCGCATGGTCCAGGCCGGCGTCGACAAGATCTGCTTCATCATCGGATCGGGCAAATCCGACATTCTCGAATACTACGCAGCCGGCTACGGCGACGCGGCGGCGCTCTTTGTGGTGCAGCCCAACCCCATCGGTCTCTGCGATGCGATTTTCCGGGCAGCGCCCCTCGTGGCGCCCGACGAGGTCGTCCTGGTCGGCCTTCCAGATACGATCTGGTTTCCCGAGGACGGATTCTGTCATTTGCCCGACGATCAGCTTTCATTTCTGCTCTTCCCGGTGGACAGCCCGGAATTCTTCGACGCCGTCTGTACCGAGGACGACGAGCGCGTGGTCGAAATCCAGGTCAAGCGACAGGATGCCTCCACGAACTGGGTTTGGGGCGCGTTCAAGATGCCCGGCCAGATCCTGCATCGGCTTGCGGCACTCTGGCGCGAGCGGGATGGTCGTGACGAATATATCGGTACATTGATCAACGCCTACCTTGCGGCCGGGGGTGTAGCCTATGGGATCAAAGCCGGCTCCGCTTATGTCGATGTCGGCACTTTCAACGGCTATCGCACAGCCCTGCGGTTGCTTGAAAACGGCGTCCCGTCAACTCATCGCCAGCCCGCTGCGATCATGCCCGGCACGCATTCGCATGTACCCGTCGTTCCGGGCGAAGGAGCCTGACCATGTTGCATTCCCATGCCGAAATCCGCCGGCGTATCGACGCGCTCGGCCCGTGGTTCCACAACATGGAACTGGCCGGCGTCGAAACCGCGCCCGACCATTTTCTCGGCAATTACCCGCTGATCAAATGGCGCAAATTCGCCGACGCCATACCCGCCGATCTGGCCGGCAAGACCGTGCTGGATATTGGCTGCAACGCCGGCTTCTATTCAATCGAGATGAAACGGCGAGGCGCCGCCCGTGTCCTCGGCATCGATTTCGACGAGGCCTATCTGGCGCAGGCCCGCTTTGCCGCCGAGATCGCGGACTGCGAGATCGAATTCCAGAAACTGTCGGTCTACGACGTCGGTGCCCTGCGCGAGACATTCGACGTCGTGCTGTTCATGGGAGTGCTTTACCATCTGCGCCACCCCTTGCTCGCCCTCGACCTGATCCGTGAGCACGTCGCCGGCGATCTGATGATCTTCCAGTCGATGCAACGAGGCAGCAAGGAGCTGCCCGAGCTGGAAGAGAACTATCATTTCTGGACGCATGATTTGTTCGACCGGCCGGAATTTCCCAAGCTGCATTTCATCGAACACCGCTATGCCGACGATCCGACCAACTGGTGGATACCGAACCGGGCCTGCACCGAAGCGATGCTGCGCAGCGCCGGTTTCGAGATCGTTCTACATCCCGAGCAGGAGGTCTATTTCTGCCGCGCTGCCGGCGCGCCGACCGGCGGCGGTGCGATTTACCCGTCGAAAGGAAAGCTCCGTGATTGAAGCCGCGATGATCTGGAACGAGCCCAACAACAAATCGCATTGGGACCCCGAGCTCGACCCCGATTGGAGCCGCTTTGCCAGGATGGCGGTCCTGTCGGCGGACGCGATCGCGTCCGAGAACCCGGCTCTGACAAAAGTGCTTGGCGGCATCTCGCCGATAGACCCCGGATTTATCACGCGCATGAAGGAATACGGCGTGCTGGACCATGTCGATGCCGTCGCGGTGCACGGCTTTCCTCTCGACTGGAACCTGTGGCAAATTCAGGAATGGCCGCAGAAGATCGGCGAGATCGCGACCGTCACCAATCTCCCCATCTGGGTCAGCGAGGTCGGCGTATCGACCTTCGGGGCCGAGGAAATACAGGTCTGGGGACTGAAGCGCACCGCCGAATTGCTGCTCGGCAACGCACCACGTATCCAGTGGTACAGCCTCTACGACCTTCCGCGTGAATGGGAAGCGACGACGCGGCATCGCGAAGCGGAGGGATCCTCCTACTATCGTCATTTCCACATGGGGCTGCTGCGCCAGGACGGCACGCCGAAGCCGGCGCTGGAGGAATTCCTGCGCTACACACCCGCAATGGGGCTGGTGCAGTGGTTTCATTTCGAGGACCCGCGACTGGACGACGCCGTCGCCTGGATGAAGCGGCTCGGCGTCACCAACATGCGCACGGGGCTTTCCTGGGCCGACAGCTTCAGGCCGAATGCGTTGGACTGGTTCGATCGACAGATGGAGGCACTTGCCGATTTCGACGTCACGGTCACCTTCTGCTTCACGCCTGAGCATCGCGGAATGATGCCTCACCACACCAGTCCCCCGCTAGTGCCCGAGGAATTCGCCGAGTTCTGTGCAACGATGGTCCGCCGCTACGCGCCCGTCATGACATCCGCCTCGCGCCCGACGCAGCGGGCCTCGGCTGCGTGAGGCTCTCATGCGACCCGGTCCGCGATCATTGGATGCATTGACCGAAGTGGAAGCTCACGGGTCCACCAATTCACTGCCTCTGGCACCGTGGCTCGGCCGGCCATGACGCTTACCGTCCTCAATGTCGCCTATCCCCTCGCGCCTGTCGGACCTGATGCGGTCGGGGGTGCCGAGCAGGTCCTGTCGATGCTCGATCGGGCACTGGTTCGCACGGGTCACCGGTCGATCGTCGTCGGCTGCCGGGGCTCCAGCGCGAGCGGCACGCTTGTGGAGACACCGGCGGAAAGTGGCGTGCTCGACGAGGCGGCCAAGAGCCGCGCGCAGCAGGCTCATCGCGACGCGATCGCCGCTGCCCGCGCCAGTTGGCCGATCGATGTGGTTCATCTGCACGGCATCGATTTCGATGCCTATCTACCAGACGGTGGCCCGACCTTGGTGACGCTTCACCTGCCGCTGGATTGGTATCCGGCCGAGGCACTGCGCCCGACGCGCGACGACCTGTGGCTTCATGCGGTCTCGGCCGCCCAGCAGAAAACCGCGCCATCAGGCGCTAGACTGGCGGCGCCGATTCCGAACGGCGTCGACATAGAGGCGCTCAGCCTGCCGCAAGCGAAGTGCGACTTCGCACTGGTTCTCAGCCGGATCTGCCCGGAAAAGGGCATCCACCTGGCGTTGGACGCAGCCAAGCAAGCAGGTGTGCCGCTGGTTGTCGGTGGCAAGGTCTATCCCTATGAAACGCACGCGCGCTACTTTCGCGACGAGGTCCAACCTCGCCTCGATGGCCGCCGCCGCTTCCTTGGTCCGCTCGGTTTCACCGCCAAGCGGCGCTTTCTCAACGCAGCGCGCTGTCTGGTCATCCCGAGCCTTGCTGCCGAGACCAGCTCACTTGTCGCCATGGAGGCGCTGGCCTGCGGCACACCGGTGGTCGCCTTTCCGAATGGTGCGCTTCCCGATGTCATCGAGCACGGCAGGACAGGCTTTCTCGTCAATACGATCGATGAGATGGCGCAAGCCATCGTTGCGGCGTCCAGCCTGGATCCCGAGACATGCCGGGCCGAGGCGCGGCGGCGGTTTTCGCTGGAACGAATGATCTCGTCTTACATGGACGCCTATCAAGCGCTGGCACGACTCGGCACCGATGCCGGGCGCCTCGCCGTCACACCGTGAGCAAGCCTGTGTTGCGCAGCGAGATCATCGATGATCCGGCGCGATTCGATACCCTTGCGCCGCATTGGTGGAGATTGTGGGAGCAGAGTTCCTCGGCGACGCCGTTTCAATCTCCCGCCTGGCTGGTGCCATGGTGGCGCACATTCGCGCCCGGCGACCTGGCGACGGTCGCGGTCTGGCGCGGAGGCGATCTGATTGGGCTGGCGCCGCTCTATCTCGAGCACGGAACCGCTGGGTCGAAACTTCTTCCGGTCGGCATCTCGCTCAGCGACTATCTGGACATCCTGTGTGTCCCCGGCACCGAGGCTCAGGTCGTCGCGATCATTGCCGAAAAGATCCTCTCGGTCGGCTGGTCGCAATGGATTCTGTCGGATTTGCCGGAAGGCGGTGCCGGTCTTGCGGTTGCACACCCCGATCTGAAGGCGGGGCGGCCAGCCGCACATGGCGCTTGCCCCGTGCTCGCCATCGCCGGCGACGAAACCCTTGCGGGCTGCGTGCCCTCCCGACGTAGGCGGCAGTTGCGACGGGCGCACCAGGCGGCGTCCAGACGCGGCCGGACCGCATTGTCGTCGGCACGAGGCGATGCCCAAAGTTTCCTCGACCAGTTGATCCGCCTGCACCACGCGCGCTGGGCCGGACACGGAGGTGGCGTGTTGGCCGATGTCGCCGTGGAGCAATTCCACAGGCGCGCAGTACCCTTGCTCGACGCTCGCGGCCTGGTCCGATGCTGGCTGTTGGCAATCGATGGCAAGACCGTCGGCGCCTATTACGGTTTCCACCATCGCTGTCGTGCCTATGCCTATCTCGGCGGCTTCGACCCTGCCTATGCCGAGGAGAGTCCAGGTGCGATCCTGATCGGCCACGCGATCGCGGAGTCGATCCGCGAGGGTGCCCGCGAGTTCGATTTCCTGCGTGGTCAGGAGGCCTACAAATACGGCTGGGGCGCCATCGACAGGTGGACGATGCGCAGGATCTGGACGCGGAGCTGATAGCATGAGTGCAGCCGGGTCAAAATCCGCCCAGCGCCGGATGGCGATTAGATCGGTCGTAGAAGGCTGCATGGCCGATGGTGTTTGCGCCGAAGCCGTCGTCGCCAGGCTGGCGCTTCACTTGGGGATGGAGATCAGGGCGGCGGAATTGGCGGAGATCGTGCTGGATGTCGTTCCGTCGGATTCGCGAGACGCGGAAAAGCTACAAGAGGTAGCCGCGCTGCTTCGCCACAACCCCGGCGCCTTTGCCACCTTGCGAGCGACGGGAGCGGCCGTTCGGCACGTACGCGACGACGACGAGACCGATGCCGCTGTCGTCAGGCGGCTGGCGTTGAGCTTCGATGCGGCGGCAGCGATTTCGCAAACAGCGAGTGTCCAGCTCACATCGCTCGGCGATGAGGAAAGGCTGTCGGCCACGACCGAGGAAGTCGCTGCATGGCTCAAGGAGCAGGACTTCACCGGAACCGGCCGGGACATTCTGGACATTGGTTGTGGCATCGGCCGTTTCGAGCGTGCGCTTGCCAAATCATTCAACCGGATGGTGGGCATCGATATATCCTCGCGGATGATCTCCATTGCCTCCGACCGATGCGCCGCGTTGGGCAATGTCGAGTTGCGTCAAACCTGCGGTCTTGATCTGACCGAATTCGACGACAGCAGTTTCGATTGCGTGCTGGCGGTCGACAGCTTTCCTTATCTGGTTCTGGCCGGCATGGCCGAGCGGCATTTCGGTGAGATCGCACGCATTCTGAAACGGCCGGGCTGGCTGGCCCTGCTGAACTATTCCTATCGCGGATCGCTTTTTTTGGACCGCACGGATATCGGCCGTCTGGCGGAAGCTCACCAATTGCGGGTCGTCATCAATGGCGAGAAGCCGTTTCGGTCGTGGGATGGCGACGCCTTCCTGCTTGCTCGTGACGGCGGAACATTACCGCGCGCCGCCAGTTCGGACGTCGAACAAGCGCTGAAGAGCGTCACCGATCCGAAGGAGGAAATCATGGCATCCGGCGACAAAAAACATTTCGGCCGCGGCACCCAGGGCAAGGGTACCGGCGCCGGCGCGATGACCGACCTGCCAAGGACAAGGTCGGAGAAAACGCGGTTCTGTCCAATCGCGACAAGAAACAGCACAGCGAGGAGCGCGGACTGGATGGCAATCGCATAAAGTCCGATCAATATCAGGACCATGCCGCGAACCAGTTGCCGAAGGATTGAACGGCGTCACACCGCATTCTTGGCCCGCGGCGATGTAAGGCTAAGGAAATAAACCTGTGCAAGGGCCGCCGGCAATCATGCCGGCGGTGGATATCGCCTTGTAATCTCGAGCATTTGTCACCACACTAAGGTCAAGGGACTGCTATTATCAAGAGAATTTGGATGTCTCGTTCGAGGGATGATACGGTGGACCCGCAATTCGGTCTGGCTATGGACCAGGAGATCACTTCTCTCCTCGACGCCATAGAGCAGGAAAAAATTCCAGACCGGCTGACCAGGCTGGCGATGGAGTTGCAAAACGCGCTGATCGAGAAACGTCGACTTGACGTGAAGAACTAACTATCTGCGGCTGTCACCCTCGATACCAAGCTGACCATCCGATAGATGATTTCGTCTCTCCATCAATGTCTGCAGTGAACTCTCCCCAAGCAACTCGAGAATATTGGCGCGGGCACGATTCAGCCGACTTTTGACCGTCCCTACCGCGCAGCCGCATATCTCGGCCGTTTCCTCATAGCTTACTCCCAGAACGCCGATCAGCATCAGAACCTCGCGTTGGTGTTCAGGTAGCCTTTGAATGGCGCCGTGAACTTCCTTGCTCTGAACGCTCCATTCCTGGGTCGCTTCCGAAATCGGCCTTGAAGATGCACAGTCGAGCAGGCCTGGCGCTTCCCGGGCAGCAATCTTGATCCGGGTATAGTAAGTGTTGCGCATGATGGTGAAGAGCCACGATTTCATGCGTGTGCCGGGTTCGAACTTGTCGATGTTGGCGAGCCCCTTGGTCAGCGTCTCCTGCACCAGATCGTCGGCATCGTCGGGGACGCGACAGAAGGTACGCGCGAAAGCCCGGAGGGCGGGTATGAGGTCAACGATGGAAACTTCATTGGTTTCCTGGTCGGCCGAAATGTAGCCTCCGGATGACAATGGTCCAGCTCCCAGAAGAAAGAGTGTACGAATGCAGCCCCTGCTAAATGCATGGAAGTTTGGTTCGTTCCTCGCACCGAGGACAACTCTTCAGAAATTCGGCAGGCCGCAACGATGACGCCTCCTTCGATGATGGATCCGCAGCGCACCCGTTCTTTTTGGGAACAAAGCCGCACACCGGCAGTTTGACGCCCTGAATACTTTAATCTTCCGGCATCAAATCGAGGATCTTTCATGGCCAAATCCGCCCGTCGCTCCGCTCGCCAATCGGCAAGTGGACTGGAACCGGATAGCGCGCGTGGAAACGGCGGGGAATTGCACCAGATCGCCGGAGGTGAGACGCCCACTCTGACCACAGCGCTCGGAACACCCGTCTCCGATGATCAAAACACATTGCGGATCGGCGAACGCGGACCATCGCTGATCGAGGACTCTCATTTTCGCGAGAAGATTTTTCATTTCGACCACGAACGCATCCCGGAAAGGGTCGTCCATGCCCGCGGCTACGGCGCGCATGGCTACTTCGAGACCTACGGGTCACTGGCCCAATACACACGTGCCGACATTTTCCAGAGAGCCGGCGAAAAGACGCCGGCTTTCGTGCGGTTCTCGACGGTTGCCGGCAACAAGGGCTCGTTCGATCTCGCCCGGGACGTGCGCGGCTTTGCGGTCAAGCTCTACACCAGGGAAGGCAATTGGGATCTGGTCGGCAACAATATTCCGGTCTTCTTCATCCAGGACGCGATCAAGTTTCCCGATCTGATCCATGCCGCCAAGCAGGAGCCGGACCGGGCCTTCCCTCAAGCCCAGACCGCGCACGATAATTTCTGGGACTTCATCAGCCTGATGCCGGAATCGATGCACATGGTGATGTGGATCATGTCGGATCGCGCGATCCCGCGCTCCTTCCGCTTCATGCAGGGATTTGGCGTGCACACGTTCCGCCTCGTCAACGCGAAAGACGAATCCACCTTCGTCAAATTCATCTGGAAGCCTAAGCTCGGCATGCAATCAGTGGTTTGGAACGAGGCGGTCAAGATCAATGGCGCCGACCCCGACTTTCACCGTCGCGATCTATGGGAAGCCATCCAGTCCGGCAATTTCCCGGAATGGGAGTTGACGGTGCAATTGTTCGATCAGGCGTTTGCCGACAACTTCGACTTCGACATCCTGGACGCGACAAAGATCATTCCTGAAGAGATACTCGAGCCAATCCCGGTCGGGCGGCTTGTGCTGGACAGGATGCCGGACAATTTCTTCGCCGAGACCGAGCAGGTCGCATTCATGACGCAGAATGTGCCGCCCGGGATCGACTTCTCCAACGATCCGCTTCTGCAGGGCCGCAACTTCTCCTATCTCGACACCCAATTGAAACGGCTGGGCAGCCCGAACTTTACCCATCTCCCGATCAATGCCCCGAAGTGCCCATTCGCCCATTTTCAACAGGACGGCCACATGGCCATGCGGAATCCCGTGGGACGCGCCAACTACGAGCCGAATTCATGGGGATTGGGACCGCGCGAGGATCCGCAACGCGGCTTCCGTTCCTTCGCCAATGCCGAGGAAGGCCTGAAAATACGCCTGCGCGCGGAAAGCTTCGCCGATCACTACAGCCAGGCCCGGCAATTTTTCAACAGCCAGACCCCGCCGGAGCAGCGTCACATCGCCATGGCGCTGACGTTTGAATTAAGCAAGGTCCAGGCACCGGCGATCCGCGAACGCATGGTCTCGCATTTGCTGAACATCGACGAAACCCTGGCGACTACCGTCGCCGGTAAGCTCGGCATTCGCGATATGCCCGAACCCGCCGAGACAGCGGTTCCGACGCGCAACGACTTGCCGCCGTCGCCGGCGCTCAGCATCATCGAAAACGGGCCCGACAGTTTCAAAGGCCGCAAAGTCGGCGCCTTGCTTAGCAATGGAGCCGACACCGCACTGTTCGAAGAACTGCGTTCCGCCATCGAAGCGGAAGGCGCGGTAATGGAGGTGGTTGCGCCCAAAGTCGGCGGCGTCGAGGCGGCTGACGGCACCAACATCGAGGCCAGGCACATGATCGACGGCGGTCCATCGGTCTTGTTCGACGCGGTGGTGCTGCTCCTCTCCGAGGAAGGCGCCGAGATGCTGCTCAATGAGGCGGCCGCGAAGGACTTCGTGTCCGATGCCTTCGCTCATTGCAAGTTCATCGGCTTCACACCGGGAGCCGGGCCTCTCCTGGCCAGGGCGGGCGTCGCTCCCGATGCCGATGAGGGGCTGATAAGGCTTGATACCGCAGCTTCCGTGAAGACATTCGTGCAGACCTGTCGCAAACTGCGCCTGTGGGCGCGGGAGACAGCCGTCAAGCTTTGATAGGACAGCGATGCCAGCTCTTGACTGCGGGCCTGGTTTGCAGCCAGACCTTGGCGCTATGGTTGTTGGCTGGCCTTCCTGGCCGCCTCTTCTCGCTGCTTTTTCAGCACCTCGTCGGTCCCGACCAGCTTCTTTGCTCCGCCTGGAATGGCTGTGGACACGACCGCTGGCGGGTCGCTCGCGGGAAAAGAATCCTCCAACCCGGCCTGCAGTTGATCCTCGAGCGTCTGCGGTTCTTCGGAGCGGCCGGGCGTCCTGCGGGTTTCTGTCTTTTCCAGCGACTGTTTCTTTTTTGGCGAATCGTTCGCTTCCCGGATCACGGCATAAAGCTGCTCGATCGCGAATTCCTTGATTGTTTCGAAATCGGCCCGGTCGTCCTTCGTCGCTTCGATCTGGGCGACCATGGTCTTCTCGAACCGCTCAAGGCTTTCACCTCCACAGGCGTGGGAAAGCCGCAGCAATGCTTCGTGCAGCATCATCGGAGTGAAATGAGCTGAAGCCTCAAGCCTGAGTTGCCGCAGACGATCCGGAGTGGCGGCCTGGAAGTTTGACATGGCGGTGTCCTCTCTCTCACAAGCGTGTCAACGACAATTGATCGCCGATGTTCCGCCACGCCTGAAGATACTTCACGTCCCGCGAATTACAGGAACCAGCTTGCCGCCAGACCCGCCGACGCTGAAAAAATCGCCAGGGTCGTCGCGCCACCCAGGATGTTCGTGCTTTTGCTGTTGACCTTGTCACCCATGATCTTGCGATTGTTGGTCATGATGAGAATGAGAAGCAGGAGCGGAGGCGTGGAAAACCCTTGCACGATGCCCGACCAGACCATGGCTTTCATCGGATTGAAGCCGAGGAAATTGAGACCCACCGCCACCAGCGTGATTATCCCGATCGCCATGTAGAATTTAGGAGCCTGCCGGGGTTTGGCGTTCAAGCCATTCTTCCATCCCATCGCTTGGGCGAAATCAAAGGCAGCGCCAGCCGTCATGACCGGCACAGCCAGAAAGCCGACGCCAATTACGCCTGCGGCAAAAAGAATTCCCGCCGCATCGCCGGCAAGCGGCCGCAGCGCTTCGGCGGCCTGCGCCGCGGTGTCGATCTGAGTCTGGCCGGCCTTGTAGAGCGTCGACCCTGTCGAAAGAATGATGAAATACATGATCAGATTGGAGAACGTCATGCCGATCAGGATATCGCGGCGGGATCGGCGGAGTTCGCCCTCGGTGGCGCCCTTGCGCTCTTCAAGGGTCGTTCTGCCCTTGGCAATCTCCTCCTCCACCTCCTGGTTCGACTGCCAGGTGTAAAGGTATGCGGAGAGGGTCGTTCCGACGATGGCGACCAGGATGGACAGGTATTCGCGGCTGAACTCGATCGTTGGCAGCAGCGTGCCGCACAGAACCGAAGCCGCATCCGGTTTGGCAAGCAGCGCGGAAACCACATAGGCAAGCAGCGCCAGCGCCAGCCATCGGAACACATCGCGGATCAAGGTGTAGGATCCAAATACCTGCAGGGCAAAAATGACGATCGCGACGACAATGACGATCAGTGGACCAGGCAGCGGAACGAACAACATAACGGCCGCCGACATGGCGCCAAGGTCGGCGGCTGCCTCGATCGTATTGCCAATCAGCACGCCCGTCAGAACAGACCATAGCAGCCAACGCGGATAGAAATCGGATATGACCTTGAATAGCCCACGACCCGAAACCTGACCAAGTTTGGATGAAAGATAGACGACGAGATACATCATCGGCAGAGTAACCGGTGCCGTCCACAGCAGGTCGGGCCCAAATCGGGCTCCGGCACTGGCGTAGGTACCGATCGCCGAACAATCGTCGTCAGCCGCGCCGGTAATCAGTCCAAGCCCGAGGGCCCGGACAACGCCGCCTTCCTTTCGCTCGCTTTTCCTCTGGCCGGCACTATCCAGTGGCTCGCTCATTGGAAGCGCATCTTTACCGAGGGCATGCAAAACGTCATGACAAACATTCCAACCAGGTGCCGACAAAGCGGGATTTGAAGCTGCGCCAAGACGCGGCTCGAACCACTGGTCAGGCTTTTTGTTCCTGGAGAGCGTTGGGGTCCCGACAGCCGCCCGGCCGCCGCTTTCCGACATGTCACGATTTCTTGTGATGAAGGAACCAACCCGTGCTTCACCGGTTCGGCCCTATCACCGGAGCGATCCTGACATGCCAAATGCATCTGAAATTCTCGTCGACACACTCATCGCCTGGGACGTGGACGTGGTGTTCGGCTTGCCGGGAGACGGCATAAACGGCGTCATGGAGGCGCTGCGCACCCGGCGGGACAAGATAGCCTTCGTGCAGGTCCGGCACGAAGAGTCGGCTGCCTTTATGGCGTGCGCCTATGCCAAATGGACAGGAAAGCTAGGCGTCTGCCTGGCAACGTCCGGTCCCGGCGGAACGCATCTTCTGACCGGCCTTTATGACGCCAAGCTCGACCAGGCTCCGGTCCTTGCGATCACGGGCATGCAGTTCCACGATCTGATCGAGACGTTCACGCAGCAGGATGTCGATCTGACGCGCGTGTTCAACGATGTCTCCGTCTATAATGCCCATGTCTCCGATGCCGCGCATATGGAAAACGTTGCCAGCCTCGCCTGCCGAACCGCGCTGGCGCGTAAGGGCGTCGCCCATCTTTCGATTGCCAGTGACGTGCAGGAGCAAGAGGGCGATCCCTCAAAGCGCAGCAAACGCAACCGCCCGGCGCACACGCCGCAGCAAATGTTCGCCGGCCACACCATGCCGCTGGACGCCGAGCTTGACGAAGCAGCCGCCATTCTGAACCGCGCCTCGCGAGTGACGATCCTGGCCGGACGCGGCGCCATCAGCGCGGCCGCGGAACTCGAACATGCCGCGCATCTGCTGCAGGCACCTGTCGCAAAGGCCTTGCTGGGCAAGGCAGTGCTGCCGGACGACCATCCTCACACGACCGGCGGGATAGGCATCCTCGGAACCCTGGCTTCACAAGAAGCGATGGAGACCTGCGACGCGGTGCTGATCGTCGGTTCCACCTTCCCCTACATCGAATACTACCCCAAGCCCGGGCAGGCCCGTGGCGTCCAGATCGACTGCGATGCGCAGCGCATTGGCCTGCGCTTTCCGGTCGAAGCCGGTCTTGTCGGGGACGCCGCCGAGACATTGCGCGCGCTCAATCAACGTCTGACCCAAAAGCCTTCCGGTGAATTCCTGCAACACTGCCAGGAAACCATGAGGAGATGGCGCCAGATGATGAGGCAATCCGAAGACGCGCGGGCGCATCCGCTGAAGCCGCAAACGATTGCCCGGGCGTTCGGCCAAAGACTAGCCGACGACACGGTGCTGGCCACCGACTCCGGTCAGAACACGGAGCTTGCCGCCCGCCATGTCGATCTTCGAAGCGGCCAGGCGTTTGGCGTATCCGGATCGCTGGCATCCATGGCTTGCGGCCTTACCTATGCCATCGCCGCCGGCATTGCATTTCCCGGTCGACCGGTCGCCGCTATCGTGGGAGACGGAGGTTTTGCCATGCAGCTGGGCGAATTCTCGACGGCGGTGCGCTACAAGATTCCGCTGAAGATTCTGGTCGTCAAGAACAACATGCTCAATCAGATCGCCTGGGAGCAGATGATGTTTCTGGGTAATCCGCAATTCGGTTGCGAACTGCAGCCGATCGATTTTGCCAAGGCGGCGGAAGCGATGGGTGCAAGCGGTTTTCGCATCGAGCGGGCCGATCAGATCGAGACTATTCTCGACGAGGCCTTCGCAACCGAAGGTCCGGTTGTGATCGAAGCGCTGGTCGATGCCTATGAGCCGTTGATGCCGCCCAGGATGCCGCCCGACTATGCCAAGAATTTTCGCCAGGCCTTGCCGCAGACCCCGGGGCACGAGCGCATCGAAGAAAATATCACCCGGGAGCCGGCGAAGTCGATGATGGATGCCTAGAGCAATTCCCGCGAAAATGCGAAGCGGTTTTGCGTTCGGAGTTGCGTAACAAACATATAGAGCATTGGAGGCGAACCTGTTTTCGCCGGAAATACTCTGGAGCCGCGAAATGCAGCCAGGAGAGCAATGCCCCAGAGGCGGAGGATGAGCTTCGACGCACTCTTCTCGACCTCTATCTGCTATGGCAGCGGCGCCCCGCAAGCCGGTTGGACGCTGGCGTTTCCGATTACATTTCCGCTCGCGGCGGCTGTGTCGCTGTACATCGCTGGCGCCAGCCGGCTCTGGCGTCGGAGCGGACGCGGACGTCCTTTGCGGTCGCGGCAGGCCTTGCTGTTTTTCGCCGGCTGGGCCGCACTGGCGGTCGCGCTTGTAAGCCCGATCCACGCATTGGGCGAACATGTGTTTGCCGCTCACATGGTCGAGCACGAACTGCTGATGGCCATCGCGGCACCGCTGCTGGTCGCTTCCCGACCGATGGCGGCAATGATGTGGGCGCTGCCCGCGCGGCTGCGCCAGACGCTCGGCGCGGCTGGGCACACAAACATATTTCAGGTGATCTGGGCTGTCATGAGCCGCCCTGTGGTCGCGACTTTCCTGCACGGAATCGCGATATGGACATGGCATGTTCCAGCGCTGTTTGAGGCTGCCCTCCAGCAGGGCTTTCTGCACTATGCCCAGCATGCGAGTTTTCTCGGCACCGGGCTCCTGTTCTGGTGGGTGCTGCTGCCCCGCCCTGGCCGCGAACAAGACTGTGGCGGTGCGGTCATGCATCTTTTCTTCACTTCGCTGCACACCGGCTTGCTCGGGGCATTGTTTGTCGTTTCGCGCAGGCTGTGGTACCCGGAAAATGCCATCGGCTCAAAATTGTGGGGCCTCAGCCCACTCGAGGATCAGCAATTGGCGGGCCTGTTGATGTGGATTCCGGCCGGCCTGATCTATGGCGGAGCCGCACTGCTCCTGGCCGCTTTCTGGATTGGAGCAAGCGGGCGGCGGCACGCTTCCCACCTGCCCATCATCTAGAGCCGCGCTTCCGCCGTATGCTGAAGAACGGCCGCCCCTCGCCTTGGTTCGACAAAGTATTCCCTGAGTTCGCGCTCTTGCCAGGGACGGTAGCGTTGCCAAGCATCCTTTTGCAACCAACCGCGTTATGGCCTTGGCAACGATGGTGGATCCTTCATGGCAAGGTGCGTGAGTCCGGTGGCCCGCCCTCGTACGCGGAAACGACCGCTGATGCCGCTCACCTGCACATGGCCAAAACAGTGGGCCAGCACAGCGCCAATGCTGGTCCTGGCTGGATGCAGCGACTGGCAGTCCGCGCTTCATCCACACGGTGCGAATGCCCGAAGGATCCTTGACCTGATCTGGTCCTTCAGCGCGGTTGCGACGGGCACATGGCTGCTTGTCATGCTGGTCTTGGCGGCAGCGCTTCTGCGTCCCCGTCTGACCGAGACAACGCATTTGCCACTTGAGATTGATGTCCGGCAGGAACGTCGGTTTACGCGCCTTGTCGCAAGCGCCATCGCTTTGACCGTTCTCGTGCTCGTCATACTGACGACGATGAGCTTTTTCGCGGGCAAATCCATTGCTTCGCTGAGCGGAACGGAAACGCTCACCGTCCGGGTCATCGGGCATCAATGGTGGTGGGAGGTCCGTTACTTCGGGAATGAACCGTCGCAAGCGATCGTCACGGCAAACGAGATCCATATTCCCGTTGGCGACCCGGTCAAGGTCGAGCTCGATTCGCTCGATGTCATTCATAGCTTCTGGGTGCCAAGCCTCGCCGGCAAAAGGGATCTCATCCCGGGCCGGCCAAGCGAGCTCACGCTTATTGCGGACAAACCCGGAACCTATCGCGGCCAATGCGCCGAGTTCTGCGGCTATCAGCACGCCCATATGGCCATCACCGTCGTTGCGGAAAGCCGCGAAGCTTTCGATGCGTGGCGATCCAGGCAAGAGGCCGCAGCACCCGCACCGGCCGGCGACGAAGAACGCCGCGGTCAGCGGGCTTTTCTTTCCACCGGCTGCGCACTCTGCCACACGATAAGAGGCACACCGGCCGGCGGAACGCTTGGACCTGATCTTACCCATCTCGCAAGCCGCCGCGCACTGGCTGCGGATACACTGGCCATGACCCCAGGGGCGCTTGCTGCCTGGATAGCCGATCCGCAGTCCATGAAGCCCGGCGCCAAGATGCCGCGCATTGCCCTCAGCGCCGACGATCTCAACGCCGTCGTCACCTATGTTGGAAGCCTCGAATGAGCGGCGTTGCGGGAACGTCAGCCGAGCATGAACAGGAGGTGCTGAAAGGCGTGCGGGACACCGGCCTCGATGAGGCGAGGCTGCGCGCCTTTCTGGCGCATGCCTGGCGAACGCCGAAAGGCCTCTACGGCTGGCTGGTCACTGTTGATCACAAGCTGATCGGCCGGCGCTATATCGTGACGGCTTTCCTGTTCCTCATCCTTGCAGGTCTGTCCGCGCTGGCGATGCGGTTCCAGCTTGCCCAGCCCGAAGCCGGCTACATCGGTCCCGATCTCTACAACCAGCTGTTCACCATGCATGGCACGACGATGATGTTTCTGTTCGCCGTACCGGTGATGGAGGCGTTCGCCATCTACCTGGTGCCGCTGATGATCGGGACCCGCAATGTCGCCTTCCCGCGCCTCAATGCCTTCAGCTACTGGGTCTATCTTTTTGGCGGGCTGATGATCTGGATAGCCTTTGCCTTCGAAACTGGCGCCGACGCCGGCTGGTTCTCCTATGTTCCGCTCGCCGGACCTGAATACGGCATCGGTAAGCGCCCCGATTTCTGGGCGCAGATGGTGACTTATACGGAAGTGTCCGCACTCGCGGTCGCTGTCGAGATCATTGCGACAGTGTTCAAACAACGCGCGCCGGGCATGTCGCTCGACCGCATCCCGCTCTATGTCTGGTCGGTCCTCGTCACCGCTTTCGTCATACTGTTCGCCATGCCCGCGGTGATGGTATCGAGCACGATGCTGATCCTCGACCGGTTGGTCGGCACGAAATTTTTCGATCCTGCCGCGGGGGGAGATGCACTGCTGTGGCAGCATCTGTTCTGGTTCTTCGGTCATCCCGAGGTCTACATTATCTTCATTCCGGCGACCGGCTTTGTCTCCGCAATCCTGCCGACCTTCGCCCGGCGCCCGGTCTTCGGCTATCTCGGGATCGTGCTGTCGCTGGTCGCGATCGGCTTCCTCTCCTTTGGCCTGTGGGTGCACCACATGTTCGCCACCGGTCTGCCCCAGCTCGGCGAGAGCTTCTTCACCGCTTCCTCGATGATGATCGCCATTCCGAGCGGCATTCAGATCTTCTGCTGGATCGCGACGATCTGGGGCGGCCGGCCGAGCTTCGCCACGCCCATGCTTTTCGTGCTCGGCTTCATCTTCACCTTCGTGATCGGCGGACTGACCGGGGTCATGGTCGCCTCGGTACCGCTCGACCTGCAGGTGCACGACACCTATTTCGTGGTTGCCCATTTCCATTACGTGCTGGTCGGCGGCGCCGTCTTTCCCCTGCTCGGCGCCGTCTATTACTGGTTTCCCAAGATCACCGGCCGTATGCTGTCTGAGAGGCTTGGCCGCTGGAACTTCTGGCTGGTCTTTCTCGGCTTCAATCTCACCTTCTTCCCCATGCACATTCTGGGTCTGCAAGGCATGCCGCGTCGTGTCTACACCTATCCGCCGGCGAGCGGCTGGGGCGAGATGAACCTCTTCATCAGCCTCTCGTCGCTGGTGGTGTTCGCCGGTTTTGCGCTTTTCTTCCTGAACATCCTGCTCAGCCTTCGCAACGGCCGCATTGCCGGAGACAATCCCTGGCAGGCGAGCACGCTCGAATGGGCGACGGCTTCGCCGCCGCCCTCCTACGATTTTTCGCGGCTGCCGATGGTAAACCACCGCGAACCGCTCTGGGCCGAGCCCGACATGCTCCTCGTCGTCGAAGGCCTGCGCGTCGATGCCCGTGAGGTGCTCGCCGGCACGGTCGCCGACGCGGTGCCGCAACTGAGGGTGCCATCGGCCGACAATTCGATTTGGCCGCTGCTCTCGGCCATCGCGGTTGGCGGCGCATTTCTCGGCTCGATATTCACGCCATGGGCGGTGGTCTGGGGCGCTATACCGGTCTCGATTGGCTTCATCTGTTGGTTCTGGCCGAAAGGCGAACCGGAGGACGAGGAATGAGGCAGCGCCCTGTCGCCGACGTCAGCCACCTGCCCACATATGATTTCGGGGCGGCGAGCCCGATGTGGTGGGGAACCCTTGCCTTCATCGCCCTTGAGGCGACGGGTTTCGCCTTGGCGATCGGCACCTATTTCTATCTGGCTGTGCTGGCCCCGCATTGGCCGATCGGGGCGCCAGCACCAGATCTGCTGCCAGGCACGACAGTATTGGTTATTCTGCTGGCGAGCATCGTGCCCAACCATCTGCTCGAACTTTGGGCGCGCCGTCAGGACCTCGCGAAAGTTCGCCTTGGCATGATCATCATGTCGATCGCCGGAATTCTTCCGCTGATCGTTCGTGTTTGGGAATTTCCGGCGCTGCGGATTTCCTGGGATCAGAACGCCTACGGCTCGATCATCTGGTTCCTGCTCGGGCTGCACACAACGCATCTCCTTACCGATGTCGGGGACACGATCGTCCTTGCGGCTCTCATGTTCACGCCAAAAGGCAAGGCCGGCCGACGCTTCAGCGACGTCTCGGACAACGCCTTCTATTGGGACTTCGTGGTCGTCTCATGGGTCGTGCTCTATCTTGTCATCTACTGGGTCCCGAGGATGTGAGATGCAGGCGATCCGCACCGGCGTTTCCTGGGCAGGCCTGGTCAGTGGACCAGCCGCATGGGCCATAACGCTGCAGCTCGATTATTCAACCGCGTTCTGGCAATGCCACGCCAGCTTTTGGCCCACTGCCTTGTTCTCGTTGATAGGTGCCGCCGCCGCCACGGCAGGCGCGCTGCTGTCGTGGCGCGCGATTCATGACCGAGGCCATGGCACGAGCCCGCCCCTTAAAGCGCGCACTCGCATGTTTCTGGCCAGGACTTCGGTCGGCATTGGAGCGCTGTTCACGCTCGTGATGCTGACACAAATGTTGGCAGGGCTGACCTTCAGCGGGTGCGAACTGTGATGGCGCCACGAAGCGGGCTATTGGCCGTGCGCCGCCGTGCGCTTCGGCATGCGGTGAGCGCTCCAGTCCCGGCCGCCATCTCTTATGCGATCGCGTCCGTTTTGGCATCGTTGGCGTTTTGCACGCACCTGCAGGCGAGCGAAATCCAGAAGGGTGAATATCTTACCCGGGCGGCCGACTGCATCGGCTGCCACACGTCCAATCCCAGCCGCCCATTCGCCGGAGGCTATCGCGTGCCAACGCCGTTTGGCGACGTCTTTTCCACCAACATCACACCGGACCTCGATACGGGCATCGGGCGCTATTCCGCGGACGAGTTCATACGAGCCGTCCAGCAAGGCGTCAGGCGTGACGGCACCGACCTTTATCCCGCCATGCCCTATGACAGCTTCGCAGCGATGAGCCGCGAGGACGTGCTCGCGATCCGGTCGTATCTGCTGGCGCAGCCGCCGATCTCCCAGCCGCGCCCAGCAAACATCCTGCCTTTTCCGTTCAACCAGCGATGGACTCTGGCGCTGTGGAAGCTCGCGAACTTGCACAGCGGCGGTTTCATGCCGGATCGGAGCCGAACCGCCGCATGGAACAGAGGGGCCTATCTTGTCGAAGTGCTCGGTCACTGCGGTGCCTGTCACACGCCGCGAAATACGACATTCGGCATAGATGACAATCGCAAGCTTGCCGGCGGCAGCGCCGGCATCTGGCAAGCCTTCAACATCACCAGTGACAAGATCGCAGGCGTCGGCGGCTGGAGCGATGAAGAGCTGTTCTGGTTTCTCAAGACCGGTGCCGTGCCCGGAAAGGCATATGCAAGCGGCCCGATGGCGGAAACGGTCATGAACAGCCTGCAACATCTGTCGGACGACGACATCCGTGCCATGGTCGCCTATCTCAGGGATGTGCCCGCACAACCCGGGGACGAAAGGCAGCCGCGTTTTTCATGGGGCAATGTGCCCACGATCGCGGACAATGCTGGAAGCAAGGCGCAAGGTAGCGGAACCGCAGCCGGCGGCGATCTCTATCGGTCGCTCTGTTCGGGGTGTCATGGAGCAAATGGAGGCGGATCAGTGGACGGCTCCGCCCCATCACTGACCCACAACACCTCCCCCGGCGCGGCCGTGCCTGACAATGTCGTGATGACGATCCTTGAAGGCGTCAAGGCTGGTGACGTCGCGGAACGCAAATCAATGGCGGCCTTCGCCGGCTGGTTGGACGACGCCCAGGTGGCGATACTTGCAAATTATGTGACCGCGCAATTCGGAAATCCGGAAGCGCGCGTTACGGCGGCCGACGTGCGTCAGATGCGGGCCGGCACGTCAACGGCGCAGACAGTCCTGGTTCTGGCGGGACAGGCGCTGGCGGTTGGAGGCGCCGGATTGCTCCTTGGTCTACTGTTTCTGCTGGCAAAACGACTGCGCCCAGCACTGCCCTCAGCGCGTCTCATGTTCGTGCATAAAGATAGGCGGTGATGTCGCGCGCCTCCTGGGGGGACAGATTTGTGTTGGGCATGACCGTCTTGGGATCGACGTCGCGCGCCCTGCTGATCCAACGCATCATCGCGTCTGGGGATGTTCGCGACGCCCCGACATATTCTCTCTCGGCGACGCCTCGCAGGGACGGACCGACGGTGCCACGGGCACCAGGGACTCCCGGAATTTCGTGGCATCCGCCACAGCCATTGCGGATCATTGCCGGGACGGCGCGGTCAGGATCTCCACCGACCGCCTGCAGGATGGTGGTTTCTCGCAGATTGCTGCTGCGCATCGAGCCGATCGCGCAGACCGACAACGCAATAAGGGTAGCCGCCGAAGCGCCTGCCGCCCACGGCAGGGCCGATGGCGCCTGCTTGACGGCCTGTCGGCTCATCTGCGCCTGCGGCGTTGCAACGAGAACGCCGCCCGATTGGTCAGCCCGGAGAGAAGAGCGACTTCGGGCGGTGCTCCTAGCCACTGGCTCATTTGTTGCAGTTCTGCATGTTCGACGTTGTCGCGCCGGAGGCGGTGTTGTTGTCGATGTCGTTGCCCGCGGCGTCCTTGCAGCGGTCGGTCATGCCGCTCGACGATTTTGTCGAATTAGTAGCGTTCGGATCGGTGGGCGTTACCCCTGCACCAGCGCCGGTGCCGGTCCCATTTGCGCCATTGGTGGTGCCGGACATCGAGCCTGAACCGCTGTTGGATCCGGTGCCGTTCGACTGTGCCATGGCCGACGTGGCCAGAGCGACCGCAAGCACCGTGGCGGAGAGAAGTTTGGTAATCATGGAGGATCTCCCATGGTTGTGTGTGCTGCCTCCACCAAACCAGTCGCTCGCTGATATGTTCCGAGTGAACCGGTCTTCAGCGAAATTCTTATGGGTTCTTTGCCGATCGGTTTGATGATGGCCCTCACATGTCGCGGAAACCGACCCCGCGCCAGAAATATCATGTCTCCGGCAAAAGAAGCACCAATGATGCTTCAGCGATAGCTAAAGGAACCGAACGGCGAGCGCTGAATTCTGCTTCAAGCGGATATCGAAAGGGACCGCGTTTTGGAGCACCTCCATGAGGGACATAAGCGCCGAAGTCTCTGAAAAACAGAGCAATATTCGGGCAAAAGGGCCCTTTCAGCGATTCCTGCACACAATCGGACCTGGTTTCATCACAGGCGCTTCGGACGATGACCCTTCGGGCATCGGCACGTACAGCCAAGCAGGCGCTCAGCTGGGCTTCGACGTCGGTTGGACCATGGTGTTCACTCTTCCGCTCATGGTCGCGATCCAGGAGATAGCAGCGCGGATAGGCCGCACGACAGGTCGAGGTATTTCCGGCAATCTGGCCCGACACTACCCGTCTCCCCTGATATATTTTGTAGCCTTGCTTTTGTTCGCCGCCAACGTGATCAACATCGGGGCGGACCTGAGCGCGATGGCTGATGCATTGCGATTGCTGGTGGGCGGCCCAAGCTCGCTTTATGTCGTTGCGTTCGGCCTGGCTTGCGTTTTGGCGATCGTCTTTCTCGACTACCGCCGGTACGTCACGGTCCTGAAATGGACAACGCTGAGCCTTTTTGCCTATGTGGTGGCTGCGTTTCTGGCTGATATCCCATGGGGCGAGGCCCTCAAGGGGGTCGTTCTTCCGCACATGGAATGGAGCCGGGCCTTCTTCACGACATTTCTGGCCATACTCGGCACCACGATTTCTCCCTACCTGTTCTTCTGGCAAGCCTCGCAAGAGGTCGAAGAGGAGACGATTGACCCCAAGGCCAAGCCGCTGAAGCGGGCACCGTGGCAAGCGCCGGGTGCCTTCCAGCGCATTCGCGCCGACACCCTGGTGGGCATGGCTTTTTCGAACCTGATAGCCATCGCGATCATCGTTACAACGGCTGCCACCCTGCACAAGGCCGGAGTGACCGACATCAATTCTTCCTCTGATGCGGCCAAGGCCCTGGAGCCGGTCGCGGGCAAATTGGCATTTGCCATCTTTGCAATGGGGATTATCGGCACCGGCCTTCTCGCGGTGCCGGTTCTCGCGGGCTCGGCCGCATTCGCCGTGGGCGAGGCGTGCCGCTGGCCAGTGGGACTGGAGCGCAAGCCGAAGGCAGCGATGGCATTTTATGCGACCCTGGCCGCCGCCGTGGCGCTGGGAATGGGGATCATGCTCACGCCGATCGATCCCATCAAGGCGCTTTACTGGAGCGCCGTCATCAACGGCATATGCGCGGTCCCCGTCATGGTCGTCATGATGCTGATGACCGGACGTTCCGACATCATGGGCGAATTCCCCGTTGGGGGTTGGCTGCGCTTTCTCGGATGGCTCGCGACGATCACAATGGGACTGTCCGTGGTCGGCCTCGCGCTGCAATGGGCCTTTTGAGGACCCCGTCGCCTTGCACCTCAACGTGCGCTGAGCGCGACCATGCGATCGAGGGCGGCGCCGAGGCCTTTCAGCGACACCGGGAAACTCAGCGGGGTTTCGGCCGCCGTGGTGACGTTGAGCTTGAGCTCGGTGCCTGCCTTGAGCCTCTGCGTCAGCGCCCGGTCGATCGGAAACAGCGCCACGCAGCCATTCGGCAGGCAGGTCCTGAACTTCAACGGTCCGACGGGCTGCTGGTCGTCGATCTGCGCCGCCACGCCGGGCTCGAACAGGATGCCGAAGGGCAGCAGCAAGGTTCCGGTCAATCCGCCCTTCTGCCCCACGCGCAGTTCCACGGCCAGAAGCCTCTGGCCGTTTTTCTGCGTCTGGTCCTGCGTGACCGTGCAGACCCGGACATTGTCCTGCATGCCGCAGGCCAGTTGCCAGTCCTGATAGGTTTCCTGGAGCGACGATGCACCGTTCGGGAGCGACGCCGCCTGCTGCTGTTGGGCGAAAGCAGCCGGCAGCGAAGCGGAGAAGGCAGCCGCGCAGATGGCGGCTGCCTTCAGCGAAAAATGTCTATGAACCAATGAATGCGGCCTTCTCTTTTGTGCCGGGCAAATGCCCAAAATGTCGGCTTCGAGACGCCGTTATTCTCACGTACAGACCCATTCGCGGATCTTGCACTGGATCCCCCCTGCCTCGCAGGCCTGGAGCGCGAGGTCCTCCGCCTCCCGGCGGGTCTCGGCCGAGTTCACGCCCCAGGGGGTGAACCGGTGCTCCACCTTGTCGGCCACGGCGAGCGCGCCGCAATGCTTGTAGGGAAATCCGGTCTCGTCGTCGTCCGTCCAATGGCGGTGATTGCGGAACACGGCAACGACATTGCAGGCTTTTCCACCGGCATTCTCGCAATATTTCTGCGCTATGTCCTTGGCTTCCTGCCGCTTGTCGGCGCCCCAGAAGAAGCCGTACTTGGTATCGGTCTGGGAGTAGGCGATTGCCGCCCAGATACCTTTCTCCTCCTGCGGCGGTTCGGACGGCTCCACCAGATCGGCCGAGACCACCTGCCCGCTCCACAGCAAGGCCATGCACAAGACTGTCAAACGTCGCGATTTCATGGTCCGCAATCCTTTCCCGGGCGCCTCGCCCATTCGCCTGACATCCTCACTTGGCCGCCGATGCGATCGAGATCACCACGCATGTGTTGCCCGTCGGCAGCAGAAGCGCTTCACCCGTGCTGCCGCCAAGCTCGTACACCTCGACCTGTCCGAGATGGTCGGTGATCTTGCTGCCTTGCGGAAGAATGGACGGAATGTCCGCGCACGGGCTGGCGAACGGCGCCACCCGCACCATCGCGCCCTCGCAGCCCGACGCTGTGGGCGATGCGAAGACCACGCCGGCCGCCGGGCCGCTGTACCGGTCGGTGGCATAGTCCATGCCGACAAAGGCCTGGACGGCGTGCTTGTCGGCGGCCTGGTCGTTCCACAGCGATTTGACGCTGTATTTCGTGCCGGTCGTCAAAAGCTGCC